>JAAYSY010000030.1 GCA_012518235.1 Bacteroidales bacterium | reverse complement strand
TTAAATATTATAGCATTAAAAGCGGATGGTGGAATGCGTGATGCTTTATCTATCTTTGATCAAGTTGTAAGTTTTACACGTGGTAATATAACTTATGAAGAAGTAATCCGTAATCTAAATGTTTTAGACTATGAGTATTATTTTCGTTTTACCGAGTTTTTCTTACAAAACAAAGTAAGTGATGCGTTGCTATTATTTAATGATATATTAAGTAAAGGTTTTGAGGGGAGTCATTTTATTTCTGGTTTGGCCTCTCATTTTAGAGATTTGTTGGTAAGTAAAGATGAGGTTACATTGCCATTACTTGAAGTTGGGGCTGCCATTAGAGAGCGTTATAAAGAACAGGCTAAGATGAGTCCTGTTGATTTTTTATATAAAGGTCTAGCTTTATGTAATCAGTGTGATATTCAATATCGTGAAAGTAAAAATAAACGCTTATTAGTTGAGTTAACGTTAATACAGTTAGCACAATTAATTGAGACTAAAGAGGGATCAAAAAAAAAACAAGCTCAGCAAATTAAGCCAATAGTCAAAGAAGAAAGGGTGAAAGATAATTCAAACACCAGTTCTTCACAGTCATTAGGGGCTAAACAGCAAACTAAAGAAAGAGCTACTCAACAGCAATCATCTTCTGAAGTAAGGGAACCTCAACAAGTTCACTATAAAACAGGTGATACTTCGTCTCAAGCTAAAGCAGCAGAAAATAATCAAGGAGAGACAAAAAAGCCATCGTTAAAAGATTTACAAGGTTCCAATAGTAATAAGAAAATTCCTTCGTTTAATAAAAACGAAATTTCATTTTCTATTAGAGGGGGAAATCAAACAGAAACAGAAGAGCAACAGTCTAAAGAAGTAGTTTCAAGTTCTAAAGAAGTTGTTCTTGGAGATGCTGATTTTACTGACGAAGAGTTGAAAGATTCATGGGTTGATTATGCTATGAGCTTGCCAATAGAACATAAAGCATCTGCTATGCGGATGAAAAGTGCCACTCTAAATAGAATTGATGAGGTTACCTTTGAAATGGTAGTTGATAATGCCATTATAGAGCGGGACTTTATAACTCTTAAACCATTTATAGAGAGTTATTTACGCAAGCAATTAGATAATGGGGGAGTTACTATGGAGGTAAGAGTGATTGAGCCCGAAGAGAACAAACGTCCTTTTAGTAGAATGGAAAAATTCCAAATGATGGCAGATAAAAATAAGGCTCTTTATAAATTGCGCGATGAGTTTGATTTGGAGTTGTATTAATAATTATTCTCTTGAATCAATAGTTATAAAATGGATAAGTCTTTATCTAAAGTTAAAAAGAAAAGTTTAAAAAGAAGTATTTAGTAAGTTGGTAAGAAATTAGTTTAACTGATAAAACAATCAATATAGACTAGTTAGTGAAGTTTGTGTTGGATGGATTGTCTTCCATAATGGCAGATCTATAAATCTTTTACTAAAATTTCCCCCGCTTTAGAATCTCTATAATCTTTTACTGCTATTAATGTTTTCCATTCATTACTAAATTCGTTAGCCGAATCAATTTTAAAATCTTCCGATCCGAATGATTCTATTTTATCTAATAAGAATCCTACAGTCAACTTATTTATGTCTATCGAGGGTTGATAACTCGTGTCTTCACTTTTCTTATCTGATAACACCTCATGTATCAGACCAATTTCTTGTAGCTGATAAAGTGTTTCTTTGATGAGTCGTAGTGGAATTTCATGCTCTAGCGATATTTCTTTGGCTGTATAAGGAATTTCATTACGCTCAAACCGTTTGGAAATTAATGCCATCACTAAAACAGAGATAAAATCTTTATAGCGCCTACTTATATTCTTGGTGTCTTTATCAAAATCAAAGTGTGCAATGTTTTGACTAGTATAAGATAGTTGAGCACCAAATAAGCATATGGTCCAAGACATTTGTAACCAAAGTAATAATAAGGGGATCGCTGCAAAACTACCATAAATAGCATTGTATTTTGTTACCCAAATCTGACCATTAATATAAAGGTATTGGAAGACTTGGAATACAGTACCGGCTAGGATACCAGCTATTAAAGCGGGTTTTATCTTAACACGTGTGTTAGGCATAAACATATATAGCCCTGTAAACATAAACCATGTGATAAGAAATGGAATGAGGCGAACCATAAATTTAGCAAAGGGTGCTAAAAGTGCAAAGTTTTCTATTTTTTGAACAATAGAGGTGATGAAGATTGATGTACCACTCGATAAAATAGTAAAAAGAGGAAGTAATAATAACATAGAAAAGTAATCTGTTATTTTACGATGAACGGTACGTCCTTTTTTTACTTGCCAAATCTGATTAAAGGTTATTTCAATGTTATTTATCAGTTTTAATACAGTCCATAATAACATAACAATACCTACCCCCACAAAAATACTTCCTTTGGCTTGAGATAAGTAAGAGTCGGCGAGTCCAAAAATTGTTTCAGCCGATTGGTTATCTAAAGCCATATTTTCAAATAGCTGACTTTTTATTATATTTACAAAACCAAAGGCTTGAGCTACAGCAAAGAGCAAGGCTAAGATGGGAATTAAAGCCAGTAGCGTATTATAAGTTAATGCTGCAGCTTTTGCATTAATTCGTTGTCCACTGAACTTTTCAATGGTTATATAGATGGTTTTTATGATATTGTAGAGTGAAAATGTTTTTTTATCTACTTCACTTTCGGTTACTCGCCAAATATCATAAGTAAGAAAGGTCCATAACTTTTTAATTTTAGTGGTCATGTGTCGGTTCTTATCAGTAAAAAGTAAAAAAACAGTTGGGCTATAAGCCGGGTTCTGTAATCTGCCAAAGCAGAATGCCTGTCATTTATCTACGTAAAATGTCACCATTTTACTCTAGCGATCTACCCTCCGACATGGGGCGAGCAACCCTCCTTAACGTCGGTTTACATGATCTTACAACTCTTAAGGTGCACAGCTTGCATGTTGCCATACAACTGGTGAGCTTTTGCCTCACCTTCTCACCCGTTCCTACAGGGTAGGTGGTTATTTTCTTCTGCACTACTTAACCCTCACGGATTACTTTCTCTTAAAAAGTAAGATGCTCTGTGTTGCCCAGACTTTCCTCTCGTAGTTAAAACTACCAGCGACAGACCGCCCAACTGTTTTTTATGTTTTCTTATACTTAGTGTAATATACTTATATTCTAATAATAAATAGAATAAAAAGTAATGCTTTTCTGTTGGTTGTTATTGATTTTTATTTCAATGTTAATTGTCTTGTTAAGACTTCGTGTGCAAAAGTACAAAAGAATATTAAGTAAGTGAGTAAAATCGATTATTAAAAAAGGATATAAGAAACGTTATTTGTTAGGACTTGGCCTACTTAAAACAATTCACCCTAAACCCTATTCTTTTATTACAAAAATAGAGTTTAGGGTGAGTAATAGATTAGAAAATTATTTTAATACTATGTTTGCAACCACAGGATTATGATCGGATAAAAATATGCCATCTAACTTCTCGTCAAGAACGCTATACTTAGTAACCTCAACCCCTTCATTTACAAATATGTAATCTATTATATTTCTATCATTTTCTGGTATCTTACCAAAGTTATGAAAAGTTGAATTAGGTCCATAAGTTTCTTTGGCAATCTCTCTTGTATCTATTAAGTGGTTTTTTATGTAGGTTACTACTTCCGAATCGGGAGTAGAGTTAAAGTCACCTGTTAATACTATCGGTGTTTTTTTATCTAGTTTTTTTATCTGCTTCAAAATAAGTTTTATTCCATTAACTCGTGCATCATTACTTACATGGTCCAAATGCGTATTAATTGCAAAAACCTGCTGATTGGTATTCACAATATTAAAAATACCCCACGTTGCAACACGCTCACAAGCGGCATTCCATCCTTTAGAGCCAGGAACATCTGGTGTTTCACTTAACCAATAGGTGCCCGAATCAACTAGAGTGAGTCTTTTCTTGTTGTAAAAAATAGAACTAAACTCACCTTTGTTTTTTCCATCTTCTCTGCCCACTCCAATGTAATCATAGTCTTTTAGCTGATTATTTAAGTCGGATAATTGGTTATAAAGAACTTCTTGTGTTCCTACAATATCAATGTTTTGATTTACGATAATTTCAGTAGCTACATCTTTACGATATTGCCAACTATTTAAACTATCATAAGGAGTATCCATACGAATGTTAAATGTCATTACAGCTAGTTCTACATCTTGTTTTGGACCACAAGCACAAAACAATACTAACAACATTAGAAAATAGGGTAGTTTCTTCATGATTTTTAATTTTTGTATTAAAAGTAGTAAATAAAATTGTATATCTAAAAGAGAGATTGAATTGTTTTGATTAAAACCCATTATAGGATAAAAAAGAGGATAAAATAAATGATTCTAGGGATCGGATATAAGAAACGAACCCCCTGTTTTTATCCATTTTTATTTGACTAGGGCAAATAGCGATTATGTCTAGGACATGTGGAGTGGATGACTAGGTCATATGCATGAGGTGATAATGAGGTGTTTTATTTGGGATGATTATAGGTCAGAATTAAATGGGAGATTGTAATAAGTTAAGTGGAAAGTATAATTGAGGAAAAATATGACCAATAAAATACTATCTTTTATCTAAAACAAAAAACAAGCAATGGATGTTATTAAAATATAACACTAATAAAATAAATATGAAGCACTTTCTTTCATTTAAGGTATGGCTGCTTATGCTGTTAGCATTTTCTTTTATTGAAGCAAATGCTTGTACACGATTGGTTTATAAAGGCAAAGATCGTTTGATCTTAACCGCTCGTTCAATGGATTGGAAAGAAGATATCCAATCTAATATATGGGTGTTTCCTAGAGGGATGAAAAAGAGTGGGGAAACGGGTAAGAATACATTAACTTGGGTGTCAAAATATGGTAGTGTTATAGCATCGGCATATGATATAGCTAGTACAGATGGCATGAATGAGAAAGGATTAGTGGCTAATCTTTTATGGTTAGCAGAATCAGAATATCCCTCTTGGACTGAGGAAAAACCAGGATTAACAATTGCTGCTTGGGTGCAATATGTTTTAGATAATTTTGCAACGGTTCAAGAAGCTGTAGATGCTATGCAAAGTGGAACTTTCCAAATAGTATCAGATAAAATGCCCGATGGATCAAGAATGGCTACTTTACATTTATCTGTATCGGATGCTCAAGGAGACAATGCTATTTTTGAATATATTAAAGGGAACTTAGTTATTCATCATGATCCAGCATATGTTGTAATGACTAATTCGCCAACTTATGATGAACAACTGGCTCTAAATAAGTACTGGGAAAATATTGGTGGATTGGTGTTTTTACCAGGAACCAACAGGGCTGCTGATCGATTTGTTAGGGCTTCATACTATGTAGATGTTATACCTAAGAATGTGAACTCTAACATAGCTACTGCAAGTGTGTTTAGTGTGATTAGAAATGTTTCTGTTCCTTTTGGAATTTCCACCCCCAATGAGCCTAATATTTCTTCAACTCGCTGGCGGACTGTTTCGGATCAGTTAAATTTAATTTATTATTTTGAATCTACATTATACCCTTATATTTTTTGGGTTGACCTAAAGGATTTTGATTTTTCAGTGGATAAACAAGTCCATAAGTTGGATTTAACTAATGAAGCTATATATTCAGGAAATGTTTATGATGATTTACTTGTAAATAAACCTTTTCAGTTCCTAGGAATTGATTAACTTCAAGTAAGTTTTCGTCTTCTTACTCAACTTATTTCTTGTTTTTAGCCTGAGAATCCTTGCTGATTCTTTCGAACGTTTTATTTAAATTGTTTTTCATTAAATTATAATCATGATGTGCACAATAAGCCGATCCACTTCTTGCTTTATTGCTGCACCCAGCATAGGAGCATTCGTCGTAAGTTGAAGCTAAGTCCAGAAGAGTACTACAAGAAGAAAGGGAGATAAATAATAGAGTGAAAAATAGTATATAAGTTATTTTGTTTTTAAGTTTTTTCATGTGCTATAAACTCTGTTTTGCAAATGTAAAAAATGTATTAGCTTAAAAACAAGAATAGTTCGTTTTTTTCATAGTGGAAAAAGCAGTTTTTAATCCAGTATTATAAAAACGAGTTATTCCATTATGTGCTATAGATATATAAACAGAAACCAATCCATTGTTAGGAATTATTACTTCTCCTTTTCTGTTTTTTCGTATTCTAGAAATAATTGTAAAATCAGCCATCGTTTTTTAGTCTTAAAATATAATTGAACATAAATTGGACATTCATTGGACATTCGAATGCTTAAAATTCGAGTT
>JAAYSY010000189.1 GCA_012518235.1 Bacteroidales bacterium | reverse complement strand
AATAGTAAAATCCCAGTAATTTAATAGTAAAATGAAGGGATACTTCGTATTCCAAAAGAGGTTATTACCCTAGATGCATTCTCAATTTAAAACTGAAAGTAAATAAATGGTTGAATATCGGAACTTTTTATTTGTATAACTAAATAGATTAAGCCCAATAGTAAAAGCACCTTACCTAAAAAAGGCAACTTTACAACACATTTACAAGCCCACTCCTCCCATTTTTTAGGAGCAAAATGAAGAGCAAAACCCAAAAACATCAAAGTAAATACTAAAGGATAACCCTGTATTAATTGCTCAAAAATTTGTGGATGAAAAGCAGTGGCAATCTGGTTAATCATAACCATAGAGTTATCAAAGCTAATATTCCTAAAAAATATCCAGCAGAAGCAAACAAAGTGAAAGGTAACAACCCCTCCTAAAAACCTACGAACTCCTGTAGGATTATCTTTTCGCCCTCTTTTTGAAATATTCTCCATCCATAGCTTATGAAATACAAGAGCAACACCATGCAACAAACCCCATACCACAAAGTTCCATGAAGCCCCATGCCAAAGTCCGCCTAAAAACATTGTGATTATTAAATTTGCATATTGACGCAACTTTCCTTTTCTATTTCCACCTAAAGAAATATAGAGATAATCTTTTAACCAACTCGATAACGAAATATGCCATCTCCTCCAAAACTCAGTTATAGAAGCTGATTGATAGGGAGAATCGAAGTTAATATTGAAATGAAAACCTAACAGTAAAGCTAACCCAATAGCCATATCACTATATCCTGAAAAATCACAATAAATTTGTAAGGCATACCCATACACTCCCATTAAATTTTCCAAACCTGAATAAAGAGCAGGGTTATCAAAAATTCTTTCAACAAAGTTTACACTGATATAATCGGATAGGACGGCTTTTTTAAACAAACCACAAATAATAAAATAAACTCCTCGCCCAAACATCTCATTGGAGACAAAAAGTGGTTTTCGTATCTGAGGTAAAAAATCTCGTGCTCTAACAATAGGTCCTGCTACTAATTGTGGAAAAAAGGACACATAAAATGCATAATCTAACAGCTTATCTAATGGATCTATCTTCTTTCTATAAACATCGATAGTATAACTCATGGATTGAAATGTAAAAAAAGAAATCCCAACAGGAAGAAATAAATCAAAGGGCGTAAACTCTACACCACGCAAAGAAGATATAATTTCTCCAAAAAAGTTGGTGTACTTAAAATAACAAAGCAATCCCAAGTTTACGATGACACTTAATGCAACAAATGTTTTTCGTACTCCTTTACAAGTAGTTTTTCTCATCTGTTGTGCAATATAAAAGTCGGATACCGTAACAAGAGCCAATAAGAAAAAATAGACTCCACTACTTTTGTAATAAAAATAATATGAGAATAAAGTAACAAAAAGAATACGTGGTGTATCTTGTTTTTTTAACAGAACATAAACAACCATAAAGCCTAAAAAAAGCCACAAGAAAAAACCACTATTAAATATTAAAGGAGCCTTAGGATTGTACACAAAAAGCTCTAACAAACGATTTAAGTCTAGATCAGCGAATAACATATTCATTGTATTGTTTAATTAAAGCTTCATATAATAACTCTCCTTGTAATTGATACCCCTGCTCTAAAAAGTGAACATGATCAGGTCGCATTAATTGTGCAGAATACCAATTTACACAAGCTTTATCTTGCCCACCAGCCAATGCAAATAAGTCCCAAATTGGAATCTTTTTATCTTGTGCATACTTTTTTAACGTTTTCACCACATTACTTGTCATACTATTGACTGAGTAAACACGACGTCGATTTCTACCCCTATAACTAGTGTATGACCCTGGTGGTGTAGTCAACAAAATGGGTAAATCTTTATTCTCTCTTCGCAGTAAATGAATCAACTCATCTAACTGTTGTTCGTGTACAATAGATTGATACCTTCTGTTATGACTCTCATTCGTACCAAAAGAAAGAATTAAAAAATCGGGGTTCATCTCTTTAACCTGTCTAAGCCAACGCTCATTTGTAAAAGTAAAACAAGTGGCTCCATTAATTCCAAAACTCTTATACTCTACTTTATCACCAAAAACAACTTGTAATTTTTCTTTTACCGTATTAGGAAAAACTCGTCCTCGAATATGGCTATCTCCAATATGAACAATGCTAATAATTTGTTCACTCTTTCCTTCTTTAATACTCTTTAATTGATCAAATATAATCTTTAACTGACCTTCATCACCTGTAATTACATTTAACTCATTATCTATAAAAGGAAAACTAACAAATGTATTTAACGCTATTGTATCTGCTGATAAATGCCATAACTTTAATGTTTCAGTCTCCTGTAAAGGCTCTTGATTATAAGCAATGGTAGGTAAAGCATCTTGTGCATAAATCGAATAAAAATCATAGAGAAACAAGATTAGAAAAAACAACACGCTACTCTTTCTCATATGCCTTTCTTTTATCGTATTGCTCTTTACCATAGATTAATGTTTCATATAAAATTTCGGCTAAATGCTTTCCTCCTCTAAAGTTAATATGGGTGTAATCATAGTTTGCTTTAGATGGATTATCGTGCACCAAAGAAGCCATACTTTCATCCCCCCCCATGGCCTCAAACAAATTCCAAAAAGCAATATTGCTTTTTGCAGCTATTTTTTGCTGATATCGAACCAGACTTTTTACCCCAGGCATTGTTTTAACATCACCTGTTTCTGTTTTATAATCTCTATCGCCTACACTAACCAACAACAAACCAGCTTCGGGAAAACACTTTTTAATATGCTCTACATTTGGAAGCATCATCTTATAATAGTAGTCATAATCTAAGTTATGCTCTGATGCAACATTAAGACCATATTGCAGAATGACTAAATCATAAGGACGAAGAGCATTGAACTCTTTTAGCATTTCAGCTGGAATTGACCGTAAACTAGTACCCGAACTTCCTCTTAAGGAAAAATTATCCAAAATAATACCTGAAGCCCCATCCATAGCTATACCATAGAAATAAGTAGAGTCACAACTTTCAACTGTCCATCTAACTCTCTCTATATTATCTTCTATTGTTAACTTATCTAACTTTTTACTCGCTGGAATATCATGAAAAATAGGTTCATTATGATTCACTTTTACACTTAAAGTCAAAGAATCATTATTCTTGAAATATATTGTAGAAAGATCTACAACCTCAAGATTTGAAGCATATTTACGCTGTCCCCGTAATTCAACATAAGCTCCCTCATAGGTAGGTCTGTAATAATGCCCGGAAACACCCTGCTTAGAATAATCAAAATAAACACTATCTGTAACAGTATGTGTATCCCATCCATCAAATCGATGATATACTGTAGGTCGAAAACCATAAACTAAAGAAGTTATAGGAACAAACCCAACTCCCTTTCCTCCATATTTGTTTTGTAACAATTCTCGTAAATCGGCTGTAAAAATATCAGCTTCAATAAATGAATCTCCAAATACTGCAATACGAACAGGTTCTTTATTCTCTATTTTTTGGCTCAAAGCCTCATAAAATAAAGACATACCTCTTTGGGTAGAATCACTATAATCTTCAATGCATATCATGCCTTTTTTACAACTATCTACAAACGCTGGCTTTGCCACTGAAGGCATTGGAATAGTATCAAGAAAAGAAGTAGAATCAATTACGACCTTTTCTTTTCGAATATCACCTAGTAAATCAACTTTACGCATTTGCTTATTAAAAATAGAGATAGAAGGCACATGATTCATTAGTAATAACCCCACTAGTACTACAACAATCAATGCAAGAGTATAGGATAAGTAGTTCTTCATTCTATTAGTTTCGATTAAACAAGAATAACAAAGATAGAAAAAATAGAATAAAAAAAGAGAGTGTAACACACATAAGGTATCACACTCTCTTCAATTCTAGTTCTTTTATTAAATGCTTTTTTCCACATCCCAAACAAAAGCCCTTAATCCTAACATCTCATAGGATTCATCTAGTCGTTTGAGTGCAGTTAAAAGACGATCTACTATTCCCTCTTCAACAACTGTTATAATAGCAGACCCCATAGCAGGCCATGCGTGGCTGCCATAATGCGGGTCACCTGTTTTAGAGCCTCGCCCTTGAACTCTTTCTACACGAGTAAATCCTCTACAATTTAAGCGATCTAGTATAGCCAGAATATTTTCATAGTGGGCTTGATCAAAAGTAATAAATACTGCTTTCATATCATTTATATCTTTCTTTTTCGACACTTTTAATTTATTCTTGAACAAAAGAGTCAATAGTTTGTGTTTGTCTTAATGACCTGCGTTGACGTACAATTCCAGTTCCTGCAAAAACACAGAATAATGTAGGAATTAATATCAAAGTTAAAATGGTAGATATTGCTAATCCACCAATAACCGATATAGCTAGTGGTCTCCACATTTCAGCACCTTGCCCTGTATCAACTGCCATAGGAACCATACCTAAAACTGTAGTACACGTTGTCATTAATACAGGACGCAACCTACTTTTACCAGCAGTAACAACAGAATTAATAACAGCCAATCCTCTTTCTCGACAAAGCTGGATATAATCAATTAACACAATACCATTTTTAACCACAATACCTATTAACATTATAGTACCGAGTAAACTCATAACACTTAATGTACTTCCAGTAAAATAGAGAGCTATTAATACTCCACTAAATGCAAATGGTAATGAGAACATAATAATAAACGGATAGGTCATAGACTCAAACTGAGCTGCCATTACAATAAACACAAGGATTATAATTAAAAGAGCCAATTCTGTCAATTCTAAAAACGAATCTTGCTGATCTTCAAAAGACCCTGCAATTTGAATATCAATCCCCATCGGCAACACCATCTCCTCTACTATAGATTGTCCTTTGGTAACAATATCACCTAAAGCAGCTCCCGAAATTACAGCAGAAACTGTAACAATACGTTCACGGTCTTTTCTTTCAATAGTAGGTGGAGCAAATCGCTCTACTACAGTACCCACATCTTTTATACGAACACCTTCACCTGCATTGTTATAAACCAATACATTTTCAAGAGACTCAACACTTGTTCTATATTCTGGAGCATAACGTACTCTAATATCATATTCCTCTCCATCCTCACGATAAATAGAAGCTAATGACCCATGAATACTATTCCTCAAATAGTTTCCAGCAGTTGCTAAATTTAACCCATGAATAGCCAATTTTTCTCTGTCAAAATCCACTTGATATTCTGGCTGATAATCGCTTCGACTAATGTTAACTTCCGCAACACCTGGCACCTCTAGAAGCTTTTGCCTTAACTCTTCTGATACATCGTTAGTGACATCAAAGTCATAACCATAAACTTCAAACTCAGCCGTCGGTTGACCAGATAAGCCTGTTCGTGAACCTCCAAATATTACTTGAGATTTAACTAATTCAGGATATGCTTTAAGATCTTCACGCATATCATCACAAATGGCTTCCATATGCCTAGATCGATCGCCAGGTTCTTCTAATCGTATATTAAATGAAATAATATGAGTACCATTATCTTGCATTGAGGCAAATGTATTATCAGCACTAGCCTGACCAACAGTATAGTTAGTAGTGATAATTTCATCTTTGTATTTTTCGTGCCACAATGCAGTTAACTCTTGAGCTAACTCTTGAGCTACTTCAACACGCGTACCAATGGGAAGTTCTAAAGCTACACCAATACGAGAGTTATCTTGTGCTGGGAAGAACTCAGTACTAATTCCTTTTATTGCAAATAAACTAACTCCAAAAAATACTATACAAGCAATAACCACAATTGTACGATGACGCACAGACCAGTTTAACAACCATACATAACCACGATCTAATGCATCTAGACCTTTTATAATTGGACCAAAAAAAGTAGTATATAGTTTTGAGTCTTGTTGCTGACGACCTAGCATTTGAGCACACATCACAGGTGTTAATGCAAGTGAAACAAACATAGAAACCACCATAATAACACACATCATCCAACCTAGCTGCTTAAACATCACCCCAGTCATACCTGTAACCATTGTTAAAGGGAAGAATACGGCCAACATAGTCAATGTTGATGCAATAATTGACACAGCCACCTCATTCGTACCATGTATTGCTGCCTGTTTTGGATCAGATCCTCTCTCAATATGTGTTGTAACATTTTCTAATACTACAATGGCGTCATCCACCACCATACCAACAGCAATAGATAAAGACGACAGTGAAATTATATTTATAGTATTACCACTAACAGCCAAATATATAAATGATGCAATCAGTGACAGAGGTATAGTCACACAAATAATGACTGTTGCCCTCCACCTACCTAAGAATACAAACACTACAATAATAACAAATAAGAGAGCATACATTACCGTCTCTGCTAAGTTATTAATGGTATTCATAATGTTATCTGAAGTATCAATAATTACCCCCAGCTTAACATCAGAAGGTAAGTTCTCTTGTAATCGAGGTAAAGCCTCTGCTACTTTTTTTGAAATTTCAACAGAGTTCGCTCCCGTTTGCTTTTGAACGATTACCATTGCACCTTGATTCCCATTATTATAGGTCTCTTGTGCACGTTCTTCAACAGTATCGACAATACGAGCCACATCTGTTAGATAAATATTAGCCCCCTTATGCGATCCTACAACAATTTTACGCATTTCAGCGGGATCTTTAAATTCCCCTTCTACACGTAAAGCATATGTTTCATTTCCAACATCAAAATTACCCCCAGGGATATTTATGTTCTCAGCTCGAATAACAGAGCTAATTCCTTCAATAGTTAAACCATAAGCTTCTAACTTATTAGGGTCACAGTAAACTTGAATTTCTCGTTTAGGAGCACCCGATATAGACACAGAACCAACCCCTGGAATTCTAGCTAATGGATTAACCACCATATCATCTAGAATTTTATATAATGCACTTTGACTCTCTTTTGCTTCTACTGATAGAAGCACAATAGGAATCATATCTGTACTAAACTTAAAGAGTACAGGTGTTTCAGCATCATCAGGAAGATAAGATGTAATCAGGTCTAACTTATCTCGAACATCATTTGTTAATACATCAATATCTTCACCAAACTCAAACTCTAGTGTAATAACGGATATATTTTCAGCAGACTTTGATGATATATGCTTTAGATTACTAACCGAATTTAACGTGTTCTCTAACGGACGAGTCACATTATTCTCTATATCAGAAGCACTTGCCCCTTCATAGGAAGTCATCACCATTATGGTGTTGGTATCAATATCCGGATATAAATCGACAGGTAACTTTGATAAAGAAAATATACCTAAAATAACAACCGCTGCGAATATCAGCGATGTCATAATGGGCCTATTTACCGATCCTTCATATAAACTCATAATTTTATTCCTTTATTTATTCTTCAACTTCAACCTCTACACCATTGGTTAGCCTAGCTTGGCCACCAATAACAACTTGTGCTTGATCTTCTACTCCAGAAATCAGCTCATATTGGTCGCCCATACGACGTCCTAACTCTACTTTAGTATAGGTTACTTTTCCATTCTCATAAACATATACATAACGATCACCAGCTCCAATTTGCTTAATGATAGCAATATCAGGAACTACCACATGATCTTCCGTTCCAAAATTCATGGTAGCACGAGCAAACATACCAGGGCGAACTTTTTGCTTTAGATTTGGCAGCTTTATTTCAACAGGGAATGTGCGAGTTGAGGGATCGACTGTTGGATAAATTAAACTCACTTTACCTTCAAATACTTCATCCTTATAAACATCTAATCGTATATCTACAGAAGCCCCTTTCTTAATTAATGGGAAGTATGATTCAGACACATTAATTACTATTTTTACAGGAGTAATTTGTTCGATAGACAATACAGGTGTAACTCCATCATATAAATCACCGTCATCATAATTTCTATCCGTTACAATTCCACTAATAGGGCTCAACAATGTGGTGTTTTCTAGTAAATTATTGTAGGATGATTCTTGAACTTCCATGGTCATTCTAGAAGCTTCCCACTCCGACTCAGATACACCACCAATCTTAAACAACTCATTTATACGATTGTATTCAGCTCTTTGATTCTCAAGTTGTAACTTAGATTGCACCAATTTAGTTTTATCCATGTAAACTAAGGTTTGACCTTTCTTCACATAATCACCTACCTCAACTAAGATGTTATCAATACGAACAGGAGACGCAGGAGCAATATTATTTTTTATATCAGCTTCTACTGTTGCTGTATATTCATATATCTGATCAACAGGACGTGCTGTAACCTTAGCTATTTTCACCTTAGGCTTTTCTTCTACAGCTGTTGTAGCTTTTTCTTTTTTACCTCCACCACAAGCAACTAACATAAATACTGCTAAAGCAGATAGTATTTGAAAACTTGTTCTCATTGTATTCATTCTCTTATTTTATTCCTTGTTTACATTTATATTATCAAATCCTAAGACTTTTTCTAAATCAGCTTTCGCAATTAAATAATCATAAATTGACTGATTGTAAGTGAGTTGAGATTCGGTTAGTGCCACTTCTGAGTCATTCAACTCTAAAATAGTTCCTTTGCCCACCTCGTAGCGTTTTTTTGCTATTTCGCGACCTTTTTCGGCTTGACGTACACTTTCGCGATTACTAACAACTTGCTCTGCACTAGCATCCATATTATCTTGATAGCTTCTAGCTTGCATATTTAATTGTCTTTCTATATCTGTGCGATTATAAGCTAATTGCTGCATTTGGATTTTTGTTTGCTTCACCTTAGTGAAATTACTTGCTTTAAATACAGGTATTGATAAAGTCAATCCAATAGTAGAGTATGGAAACCAATCGTACGATTTAAATCGAAATGTTTCACTCAACGTGGTATACATATAATTATAATGAGCAGCCAAAGTTGGCATAAAGTTGGTTCTCTCTAGTTGCAAACTTTTACTTAATAACTTCACATTTAAGTCCAACTGCTTTAGGTCTGAGTTAGCAGACAAATTAATTGAGTCTTTAACTAGTTGTTCTGAAAACAAGGTTTCTTCATAATCTTTCAGGTTGCCTAAAACCCCAATACATAGATTAGAACTCATTCCCATTAAAACTTTAAGTTGTAAAGAAGCAAGATTTACACCATTACGAGCTGATACTACAGAAGGTTTAAGGCTTCGCATTTGTACTTCAGCACGAATTTTATCATACTCGCTTACAGAACCTTGATCAAACTTCGCCTTAATTAAATTATAATTAGCCTCTGCTTGTGCATAGCTTTTCAACAAAACATTATAACTGTCTTGTGTAAGCAACAACTGATAGAACGCCTTAGTTACCTGATTTATTAAATCTAACCTTGAAGAACGAGCCTTTTCAACAGCAAGTTCAACATCAGCTTTAGTCAGGTTTATACTTTTATAAAGCGCAGGAGCAAAAATAGGCAAACTTACATTTACACCTCCAGTATATGAATTTTTTTGTCCCACCTCGATAACAGTAGATTGACCTTGAAAATCCATCGCCATAGTCTGTTTCTTTAGTGTTCTAGTATAAGATGCATCTAAAGAAACCTCTGGAAACAATCCAGCAAAAGCCTCAAAACGTGCCTCTTTCTTTAACTCGATTTCTTTTCCAGCTACTTTCATCGTCGGATTACTACTTAAAGCCACTTCTAATGATTGCTCTAAAGTTAAAAACAGAGTGTCAACTTGTGAAAGCTCTTTCTGAGCAAACACTGGATTCATAACTCCTATCATTAAAAGTATAAGCGAAATCTTATTCCCTAAAAATTTCATTTTTCTCATTTTGTTTATCTATTTTCTTTTTATACCTAAAGAGTTATTCATTTTCCAACTTGTATCACTTATAGGATTTTCCTTTAAAAAATCATCTAACATCTCATTACCTTTTGGTGTTACTATACCTCGTATATAAGTTAAAACAAAAGACTCATACACTTGAAGCATAGTAAATTTATAATTTCCCTCTGTTTTTAAGTAGATACGAAGCAAATCTCTAAATAATGTATTTACAACCACATAGTCTATGTCTTTTCTAAATAAGCCCTGGTCTACCCCCATCTTAAAAAACTTCAACTCATCATCAGCTTCCTTATCTCTACTTTCGACAACAATAGCATACACTTCTGGGTATTTTTT
>JAAYSY010000188.1 GCA_012518235.1 Bacteroidales bacterium | reverse complement strand
TCTAGAACAGTAACTATTGAACCTGCTGTTTATTATAATCAAAGCTTTAAAGATAGTGATTATTCTGATATAGGATTTAAAATAGGTTTTGGATTCTATTTCTAGTCTATTACTTTTTGAATTAGTTATAAAAACAAGAGCTCCCTTTGCTACTAGTGCAGAGAGAGCTCTTGTTTTTATTATCATCTATTTATTATAAGTATTAGTTGGTTATTCAATGATTTTAGCCTATCGTAGTACTTTTATTTATCTTTTTAATTTATCTTTCAAAAATTGACCTGTAAAGCTTTTATCACATTGTGCTACTTCTTCAGGAGTGCCACTGATAACTAATTCTCCACCATTATCTCCACCATCAGGACCTAAGTCAATAATGTGATCGGCAGACTTTATGACTTCTAAATTATGTTCAATAACCAAGATGGAGTGTCCTCTATCGATTAAAGCATTAAATGCCGAAAGTAGCTTGTTTATATCATGAAAATGTAATCCTGTGGTAGGTTCGTCAAAGATAAATAAAGTAGGTTCTGCTTTTTCTTGACTTAAATAAAAAGCTAATTTAACCCGTTGATTTTCACCACCAGATAATGTCGATGAAGTTTGTCCTAGTTTAATATATCCTAGCCCAACCTCTTGTAATGGGGTTAGTTTTTTAACAATTTTATCTTGTTTGTATTTGGTGAAGAATTCTATGGATTGATTTACAGTCATATTTAGAACATCATAGATGTTTTTTCCGTGAAATTCAACTTCTAATGTTTCAGGTTTAAAACGTTTTCCGTGACATGACTCACAAGTTAAAGTTAAGTCAGCCATGAATTGCATTTCTACTGTAATTGTACCATCACCTTTACACTCTTCACAACGCCCACCATCAGTATTAAAGCTAAAATAACCTGGTTTATAATCCATTTGTTTAGCTAAAGGTTGTTCCGACCATAATTTACGAATATCATCGTAAGCTTTAATGTAAGTAGCAGGATTGGAACGAGAAGAACGACCAATAGGGTTTTGATCTACAAATTCCACATCGTGTAATTGTTTAATATCTCCTTTTATAGCAGTAAATTCGCCCGGTCTTTCTTTGCACTCATTGAGTTCGCGTTTTAATGCATGATAAAAAACATCACGCACTAATGTACTTTTTCCAGAACCTGAAACCCCCGTAACTACTGTTAATATATTCAAAGGGAATTTTACATTAACTCCTTTAAGGTTGTTTTCTCTTGCACCTTCTATTTCAATATAGTTATTCCAAGGGCGACGAATTTCAGGAACTTTTATTTTTTCCTCCTCTAAAAGATAACGTACTGTATGACTATTACTTCCTTTTTGGAGATTTTTCATATCTCCTTCATAAACAATTTCTCCCCCCAATCGTCCCGCTTCTGGACCTACGTCAATAATGTAGTCTGCCGCACGAATGATTTCTTCATCGTGTTCTACAATAATTACTGTATTACCTAACTGTTGAAGTTGCTTTAATACATGAATTAATCGGTCGGTATCTCGACTGTGTAATCCAATACTAGGCTCATCTAATATGTATAAACTACCTACTAAACTACTTCCTAGAGAAGTGGCCAGATTAATTCGTTGGCTTTCACCTCCTGATAGGGTGTTACTCAATCGGTTTAATGTAAGATAACCCAGACCTACATCTAGTAAAAACTGAATACGATTATTAATCTCTAGTAATATTCGTTTGGCTATTTGAGCCTCATGTTCTTCTAACGCAAGTTGTTTGAAGAAAACCTGTAATTCAGTAATAGGTAAGTTTACTAAATCAGTAATGCTTTTCTGACTTACTTTAACATAGCTAGCTTCAGGTTTTAATCGAGTACCTTCACATACTGGACAAGTTGTTTTACCCCGATAACGAGAAAGCATTACACGGTATTGAATTTTATATTGATTTTCTTTTACCATGTCAAAGAAAGCATTTATACCTTTGAAGTATTTATTCCCTGTCCATAGTAATTTTCGTTGCTCTTTAGTTAATTCATAATAAGGTGTAAAAATAGGGAAATCAAACTCCTCTGCATGGTGTATTAATTCGTCTTTCCATTTACTCATTACTTCTCCACGCCAACACATAATAGCTCCATCGTAAACAGAGAGAGAGCGATCGGGAACGACTAAGTGTTCATCAATACCAATAATACTACCAAACCCTTCACACTCTGGACAAGCACCAGCTGGAGAGTTAAAAGAGAACATTTGATCTGATGGCTCTTCAAAGGTGATTCCGTCTGCTGTAAATAGGTTGCTAAAACTGTGTTTTTTTGTACTTCCATCGGCTAGATAGAATCGTAGAAAGCAACTGCCATCACCTTCATACATAGCTGTTTCTGCAGAGTCTGTTAATCGACTAATTGCATCTTTTGAATCATCTGTGGTTAAGCGATCAATAAGAATATATACCTTGTCTTCATCTTTTGGTTTGTATTCATCAATTCTAAGGATTTCTCCGTTGACTTCCACTCGATTAAAACCTTGTTTTAGGTCCATCTCCATTTGTTCTTTCAACGTTCTACCTTCTACTAGTATAACAGGAGATAAAATAGTGTAGCGTGTACCTTTAGGATAAGATAACATACATTTTATGATATCATCTATAGAGTGTTTCTTAACCTCATCACCACTAATTGGGCTGAAAGTTCTTCCTACTCTAGCAAATAAAAGCCTTAGATATTCATAAATTTCAGTAGAGGTACCTACAGTCGATCGCGGATTACGGGTAATTACTTTCTGTTCAATAGCAATAGCTGGAGGAATTCCTTTTATAAAATCACACTCCGGTTTACTCATGCGCCCTAAAAATTGTCGAGCATAACTCGATAAACTTTCAACATATCTACGTTGACCTTCAGCATAGAGTGTATCAAAAGCTAAGGATGATTTTCCTGAACCTGAAAGACCTGTAATTACAATGAGTTTATTACGGGGTATTTTAAGTTCTATGTTTTTTAAGTTATTTACTCGGGCTCCTTTAATATGTATGTATTGATTTGTCATCTTGCTATTTTTCAAACTACAAAGTTAGTGAATAATATTAGGCTACAATTACTTATAGCTTCTTTTACTTTTGTTTTAACGAATGATTATAAATAATGTATAGAAAGTCGTTTATTATTTTTCTTATTAAACCTATCTTTGCTAGTATACGTTGTGATAGTATATAAAAACAGAATATATAAAGAAGATTAGTAGTTATGAAAATAAAAGTAAGAAGAATTAGTAGTGTGTTATTCGCCTTTTTCTTTTCCTGCTTAACAGTTTATGGTCAGTTGCAAACATTTTATCCTAAAAGAGAATTTAGGGGAGCTTGGATACAAGCTGTTAATGGTCAGTTTCGAGGGATGGGAACAGAGCAGATGAAACAAAATTTAATTTATCAATTAAATGCGTTAGAAGAAGCTGGAATTAATGCTATTATTTTTCAAGTCCGTCCAGAAGCTGATGCACTATACCAATCGAATATAGAGCCTTGGAGCCGTTATTTAACAGGAGTTCAGGGTAAGGCTCCCTCTCCTTTTTGGGACCCTATGGAGTTTATGATTGAGGAGTGTCATAAGCGAGGAATGGAGTTCCATGCTTGGATAAATCCTTATAGAACTAAGACATCAATGGCTAACGATTTAGCTCCATCACATATTTATAATAGACATCCAGAGTGGTTTTTAAAATATGGGAACCAGTTGTTTTTCGATCCTGCATTACAAGAAAGTAGAGACTATATTGCTTTAGTAGTAGGTGATATTGTTACTCGCTACGATGTGGATGCTATACATATGGATGATTATTTCTATCCTTATCCTATTCAAGGTTTAGACTTTCCAGATGATGCAAGTTATGCTCGTTTAGGTGGAAAATTTAGTGATCGTGGAGATTGGAGAAGACATAATGTAAATCTCTTAATTGAACAGATTCATAAGACTATACGTAAGTTAAAACCATGGGTTAAATTTGGTGTTAGTCCTTTTGGTGTTTATCGTAATCAACTTAATGACCCTTATGGAAGTGATACTAGAGCATTACAAAATTATGATGATTTATATGCTGACGTTTTGCTTTGGGTAAATAAGGGGTGGGTTGATTATAATATTCCACAGGTTTATTGGCATGTAGGGCATCCAGCTGCTGATTATGCTAAAGTAGTAGATTGGTGGGCTAAACATGCAGGAAATAGACCTTTATTTATAGGGCATTCAGTGATGAATACGGTTCAAAATACAGATCCTCGTAATAAAAATATAAATCAGTTGCCTTTAAAGATGGCTATTCAACGTGGATATCAAACCATATTAGGGAGTTGCCAATGGCCTGCTAGTACGGTGGTTGAAAATGTAGCCAATTATAAAGATGCACTAGTGACTACATATCATAAGCATCCTGCTTTAATGCCTTTATTTCCTTTTATTGATGATAAGTCTCCTCGTAAAGTAAGGAGAGTGAAAGCAAACTGGACTTCTGAAGGGTATGTGTTATCTTGGAAATCACCTCGTGGGAAAAAAGAGATGGATAAAGCTGTTCAATATGTTGTTTATTGCTTTGATGATAAGGAGACTATAGACATTGAAAATCCTGAAAAAATAGTGGGGATTACTACAGAAACTTCTTTTCTTTTACCTTATAACGATGGTGAAACAAGATATCAATATGTTGTAACAGCGCTTGATCGTTTGCAAAATGAGTCTAAAAGTAAGCGTATTAGAGTAAAGCTATAAATCT
>JAAYSY010000029.1 GCA_012518235.1 Bacteroidales bacterium | reverse complement strand
CCCCTTGCTCTAATCCCGCATTAATATAAAAAGCCATAATAGGTAACACAGCTCCATTCATTGTCATGGAAACAGACATTTTATCTAATGGAATACCATCAAATAATTGCTTCATATTTTCCAATGAACAAATAGACACTCCAGCCTTACCTACATCACCTTCAACTCGCTCGTTATCTGGATCGTATCCACGATGGGTAGGTAAATCAAAAGCTACAGATAATCCTTTTTGCCCCGCAGCTAAGTTCCTACGATAAAATGCGTTTGATTCCTCAGCAGTTGAAAATCCTGCATATTGACGAATTGTCCAAGGTCGAAAAGCATACATCGTAGAATAAGGACCTCGTAAATAAGGTGGTACACCTGCAGCATAATCCAAATGCTCTAATCCTTCTAAATCTTCACGAGTATACACTGGTTTTACATCAATATGCTCGGGGGTTTCCCATTGAGCTTCTATATTATTCTTTTCTTGCCACTCTTTTCCATCAATCGAAGGAAAAGAAGCCGTAATATCTATATTGTTAAAATCTGGATTCATTGTATTCTATTTTAATAAGATTTGATTGAACGCTTGTAACGTTTCTAATACATTTACACGAACATGAACAAAATGCTCAATACCTTCTTCTTTAAGTTCCTCCATACAAGCAGGAGCTCCTGCTACAACAAATAAAGCTCTGTTATCTAATGTTTTATAGGTAGGAACAGCATAGGTAGCATATTCATTATCGCTAGAACAAAGAACAACGATATCTGCTTTTGCCTTTAATGCAGCCTCTATTCCTTGTTCAACCGTCTCAAAACCCAAATTATCTATTACTTTATATCCAGCACACGCAAAAAAGTTAGATGAAAACTGTGCTCTAGCCTGACGCATTGCTAAATCACCAATAGTCAACATAAAGACTACTGGACGTTTTGTTGAAGATTCAGTTTCTAAACGAAGTTCTTCAAACTGACGAGACGCTCTATCAAGAGCGATTTTATCTACGCCATTTGAAGTTTCAGTTTCTTCAAGTTCTTCTTTGTTTTTATAACGTTCAATGATATCTGGCATTTTTTCTGATACAACTTCATTAAAGTTAGGAAACTGATTGGTACCTACTAAAACTTCTCTTCGAGTTGCAACAGCTTTTTGTCTCTTCTCATTACTTGCTTTTAATGCTTTTTGAATAGTGCCTTCGCGCAAAGACTTATAAAATCCTCCCGCATTTTCTATTTCAAGGAATAGGTCCCATGCTACTTTAGCAATTGAAACCGTTAAGTTTTCAATATAATAAGAACCTCCAGCAGGATCAACCACCTTATCAAAGTGTGATTCTTCTTTTAACAATAACTGTTGATTTCTAGCTATACGTTCAGAAAACTCATCCGAACTTTCATATACACTATCAAAAGGTAGAATGGTTAAGGAGTCAACTCCACCTAAAGCAGCACTCATAGCCTCAGTTTGAGAACGTAGCAAGTTCACATAAGGATCAAATAGTGTTTTGTTGTATTTTGTGGTCTCTGCATGCATATTCATTTTTGCAGCACATCTACACTCATTGTCTGGCCCTTTATTTTCACAATCTCTTAAACACTCGGGCTTATAAGCTGAAACAATATTTGCCCATAGCATACGAGCGGCTCTAAACTTAGCTATTTCTAAAAAATAATTAGAACCTACTCCAAAATTGAATTTTATTTTTTTTGCAATTACAGCTACAGGTAAATCAGCCTTTGTTAAAGTTCTTAAATATTCATTACCCCAAGCTAAAGCATAACCTAGCTCTTGAGTGATGTATGATCCTGCATTCGTTAAAGTTATTGCATTCACATTGAGGACTCTATAAAAAGGAAGGGGTTGAATTGTCTCTATTAGTTTCTTAGACAATTGAATCATTGGACCATCTTCTACTCCTTTAAGTAGCATGGTATTAAAGTAGTCAAAACCAATGGACCCTTTCAATTTTAACACATCATACTTTTTACTTTCAAAATACTCTACTAATAACTTAGCAAACTCCACAGCTGAAGTTTGCTCCATAGTAAAGTTCAATTCCACTTTGTCAGCTGGAATATTATTTAGTAATGTTTTAATATAATCCCCATCAAAAGTGGTTTCCGCTATAATAAATGAAAATGAATCAATCCCTCTATCCAATAACCCCAGTGCTTTTCCATTCGCAACTTGTGGAGTATCCACTTCTATTTTCTGCTGAACATACCAAGAGTTATCTTTTTTCTTTGTTCCTCGTAGGTAAGGAAATACTCCTGGTACTGCATCTGTGGTTTTTAAAGATTCTAAATCTTCTTTACGATAAAAAGGTTGTACGTTAAAACCCTCTTGTGTTTTCCAAACTAACTTTCTCTCAAAATCAGCCCCTTTAAGGTCCTTTTCTACAACCTTCATCCACTCTTCTGTAGATGTTGGAGGAAAATTAGAGAAAAGTTTTTCTTTACTATCTGCCATAGTTTATTTATTATTATTAGACTTAAAAAACAGTCTTAGACTTTAATTCAAATTCCCTTGTTATATGCAAATATAACAAATTAGAAGACAGCAAGCCCACTTTTCTCTTTTTTTTGATATCCTAACTCTTGCTGTGTAGTATTAGAATAATGAATGTCGACATTAACCTTGCTACTGTTTAATATATTGAGTAATTTTGCACCTGAATTTTCAAATAATTATATAAATTTAATATGGATTGGTTACAAACTTTATTGTGGGACACGAGTTCAGTGGCTCACATTGTATGTCTTTATGCCTTCGTTATTACGCTAGGTGTATTACTTGGGAAAATAAAAATTTTCGGAGTGTCACTTGGTGTTACATTTGTTCTTTTTGTCGGAATATTAATGGGGCATTTTGGTTTTACCGGAGATACAGAAATTCTTCACTTTATTAGAGAGTTTGGTCTTATTCTTTTTGTCTTTTGTATTGGACTACAAGTAGGGCCTTCATTTTTCTCATCTTTCAAAAAAGGAGGTATGACCCTCAATCTCCTAGCAGTAGGGATTGTTGCATTGAATATTATTGTAGCACTAAGTATTTATTTCATTTTAGATGGACGTATTGAACTTCCTATGCTAATTGGGGTATTATATGGTGCTGTAACAAATACACCAGGATTAGGTGCTGCACAAGAGGCCTTGACTCAACTCAGTTATGATGGACCACAAATAGCATTAGGATATGCTTGTGCTTATCCTTTAGGAGTTATTGGTATTATTGGAACTATCATCGCTATTCGTGTGATATTTCGTATAGATCTTAAAAAAGAAGAAGAGGCTTTACGATCTGCGGAAGATGAAAATCCTCATAAACCATTTATGTTACAGCTTGAGGTCAAAAACGAATCCATAGCAGGACATTCTTTATTAGAGATGCAAAAACATATCGGACGAACTTTTGTTTGCTCTCGTATGTGGAAACAGGGAGAAATTCTAACTCCTACACGTGAATCTATTATAGAAATGGATAATAGACTTCTTATTATCTGTGAAGAGGAAGATGCAGAATCAATAACAGCTCTTATTGGTAATCCTATCAATATGAAATGGGATGATGAGAATGAAAAGAACATCATCAACAAAAACAAATCATTAATTTCAAGACGTATTTTGGTTACGCAATCTGAAATTAATGGAAAAACATTAGGATCACTTCGTTTCCGTAGCCTATATGGAGTTAATATAACTCGTGTTCATCGTTCGGGCATGGATTTACTTGCAGATGCTAATTTAGAGCTTCAAGTTGGAGACCGTGTTATGGTAGTTGGAGAACAGGAAGCTGTTAAACGAGTAGCTGATGTACTTGGAAACTCACTTAAGAAACTTGACCACCCTAACATAGCAACCATTTTCGTTGGTATATTATTAGGTATCATTTTAGGTAGCATTCCATTAATTATACCTGGAGTTCCTACTCCTGTTAAATTAGGATTAGCTGGTGGTCCTTTAGTCGTTGCAATACTCATTGGTCGATTTGGTCATAAATTCAAGTTAGTAACTTACACTACTCAAAGTGCTAACTTTATGTTAAGAGAAGTGGGTATAGTTCTATTCCTTGCGAGTGTGGGTATTGAAGCTGGAGAAAACTTTGTTAACACAGTTGTTTCTGGTGATGGATTACTTTACGTAGGTATTGGATTCCTCATTACAGTTATACCTATTCTTATTATTGGTATCATTGGACGCAAAATATATAAAATAAACTACTTTACATTAGCTGGTTTAATAGCTGGTAGTAATACAGATCCACCCGCGTTAGCTTATACTACTCAGATTGCTACTAATGATGCACCATCTGTAGGCTATTCTACCGTTTACCCTTTAACTATGTTCTTACGTATATTAACAGGGCAATTGATTCTACTATTGATGTTAGGATAACATAAACTGAATATTATATCTCAACCTATTTCTAGGACGAGATAACATAAATTCTAAGTATAGTTTATAAACTATACTTACTTCATTTAACGAGGGTGTCTTGGACACTCTCGTTTTTTCATATACATTTTCAAACTGCTATCTTATTATTATTTATTTGATTTACACTTTAGTAAACAAACCTTTTTTTACATCTTAGTTCTATTTAATTTTATGACTACACCCCACACTATTCTACTTAGTCTTACTATTTACCAATCCGAATGTTATCATCCTTCTTATTTTAAATATTTTGTCTACGTTTCTAACGATTCATCTTTAAGTCAATTGTTGGAATGCGTAAAATAATGTCTTTTTGAACCTGATTAGGATTTTTAATCAGCGATTCGTTGTAATAATAAATGTAAGGCCACATATCTCTCGAACCAAAATAAAATTCAGCTATTATACGCAAAGTTTCACCCGAGGCTACTTGATGCGTGGTTTTAGTACCTGTAATAGTATAAGCTAAAGAAGCACGAGAAGGTATTTTATAGGTGTCAACAACACCTATATCTTCAATATTCTTCAATGACGCTTGATTATCAATTAAATCTTCTTCAAATATTCCCTCTGAGTCATCATACACCTCTTCTTTATTAGTCTCTGATTCTTCAGGGTAAAGAATAATAGTATCATCAGTTACTCCTTCAAAAGCTTTTGCTTCCGTACGATGCTCTACATAAATATCCAACTCTCTTTTTATACTAAATAGACGAAAAGCTAGTAATAAAACGAGTAAACTAAGAATTACAATAATAAAAACGAGCATCCCTACCATACTACTCTTTTTATCTGGTAATTTTTTTATTGTTTCGATTTCTTCTTGGTCCAATGTAGCGTCAATCTTTTCTTGTGATTCTAATTCTTTCACAACATCATCTTTCGACTCATCTCTATATATTTCTATAAAAGAATCTTCCACATTTTGTGAGGGTTGACGTTGTTCACCACCTAGTACTTCTTTTTCTTTATTGCCCATTAATTCTTCTTGGTTTGTGTTTACTTTTTGTGATTTATCTCCTCCACATTCAATTCTATTATCCTTTACTTCTTCCCTCTTATCATCCTCTATTAACTCTGTAGTTTCAATAGCTGAATTATCTTGTTTATTATTCTCTTCTGAATCACCTCCCCTATTCTTTCCCTCATCTTCTCGAATCTCTTCCGTTTTCTCATCTTTTTTTAATTCCACCTCTTCACTACTCTTCTCTTTCTGCTCCTCACGCAATTGGTCTTTTAATAAATCAGAAGAAACCACTACTGATTCAAAGTGTTCAAATGGTTTATTAATTAGACTTTGCAATTCTTCTTCAGGAACAAAAACAATTTCGCTAAAAACTCCATTCGTCTCTGTTTCTTTAGTTATTACTTTAAAACTACCTAAGCCTTTTACATGAACATAATTATCATGTAAAAGTCCTTCAGCTATTAAATCAAAAAACTTCTTGATAAATAATTGAGCAGCATCAACCGATATTCCTTGTTTCTCGGCTAATAATTTACTAAAAAAAGCAACTTCTCTATATTTAAACTCGTCATCCATATTTAAATTATATGAAGTTTCTCTTTAAATTCAGGATGAGGTGTAAACTGAGGGACCAGTTTAGGGGGCATCAAAATAGGTTCATTAGACACAGGACTCTTTACTACATGTTCGTCTTCTTTTACTACATGTAAATTACCAAAATCAGGAATAGAAATAGTTGATCCTTTATCTAATTCGTGAGTTAACATTTGAATAAATGAATCAGATAAACTTGAGGCACTTTCAATAGAACAACCCAATCGTGACGCTAATAATGAAAGAAATTCTGCATTATCCATTTAAATACTGATGTTAAGAATATGAAATATAAAAAAGCAATTTACATTATTTTTCCGTACAAATCAAAATCATCTGCATCAATAATTTGTGTCAAATAAAACTCACCTATTTCTAATTGTAAATCATCTTCTTTCTTAATCAACACCTCTGGATCAACTTCTGGAGAATCAAACTCGGTACGGCCAATATAATAGTCTCCCTCTATGCGATCAATGATTACTTGAAATTGATTTCCTATTTTCTTGTCATTAAGCTCACTTGAAATTCTTTGTTGAATAGCCATTAATTCATCTAACCTTGCTTCTTTTATCTCAGCAGGAACATTATCTTCGTAGTTTTTATAAGCATACGTTCCCTCTTCATGTGAATAAGCAAACGCACCCATCCTATCAAATTTAACTTGCTGTACAAACTCTTTTAACTCCTCAAAGTCTTGCTCTGTCTCACCTGGGAAACCAACCATTAAAGTTGTACGAATATGTATATTAGGAACTTCAGCCCTAAGCATTTTTATCAAATCATAAGTCTCTTGCTTGGTAATATGACGCTTCATTTTATCTAACATAGAGTCACTACAATGCTGCAAAGCAATATCTAAATAGCTACACACGTTTTTATTTTCACGCATGACTCTCAATAAATCTTTCGGAAAATGAGCAGGATAAGCATAGTGTAATCGAATCCATTCTACCCCTTTAATCTTCGCGATTTGCTCTATTAACTCAGGTAATTTTTGCTCTTTATATAAATCCAACCCATAATAAGTAAGCTCTTGAGCAATAACTTGAAACTCTTTCACTCCTTTACTAACCAAACGTTTCACCTCATCTACAATCTCATCCATAGGTCGAGAGATGTGTTTGCCTGTAATTAGAGGAATTGAACAAAAAGCACATTTCCGATCACAACCTTCGGCTATTTTTAAGTAAGCAAAATGAGAAGGAGTGGTTAACGTACGTTGATTAAAATAAGTGGGATTATACTTTTTACCCAAATCAGATAAAAGAGATTTCCAATCAAACTTACCATAGAACTTATCTACTTGAGGTATTTCTATAGCTAGTTCCTTTAGATAGCGTTCAGATAAACAGCCCATAACATATAGTTCTTCAAGAGTACCCCTCTCTTTAGCTTCAGCAAAAGTCAATATCATCTCTATCGACTCCTCTTTTGCATCACCTATAAATCCACACGTGTTAATTATGGCTATTTCACCTCGTGGATTAGGATCATCGTGTGTTACTGTAAAGCCCGACTCACCAAGCTGTCTTAGTAAGTATTCTGAATCTACTAGGTTTTTAGAACAACCTAGTGTAATAACATCTATTGTTTTTTTTTTCATTACTCTTCACCAAATAAAGAATCAACAAACTCTTCTTTTCTAAACACTTGCAAGTCTTCCATGCCTTCACCTAAACCAATGTATCGCACAGGAATTTTAAACTGATCAGATATACCAATCACAACCCCACCTTTTGCAGTTCCATCTAGTTTTGTAATAGCCATAGAAGTGACTTCCGTTGCTAACGTAAATTGTTTAGCTTGTTCAAATGCATTTTGCCCTGTTGATCCATCTAAAACTAAAAGAACCTCATTAGGTGCATGAGGAACCACTTTCTTCATTACATTTTTTATTTTTGTCAACTCATTCATTAAGCTAACTTTATTATGTAAACGACCAGCAGTATCAATAATAACAACATCGGCATCGTTAGATACGGCCGAACTCAAGGTATCAAAAGCCACAGATGCAGGATCAGATCCCATTTGTTGCTTAACAACAGGCACACCTACACGTTCTCCCCAAATCAATAACTGCTCAATAGCTGCAGCTCTAAAAGTATCTGCTGCCCCTAAATACACTTTTTTACCTGCTTTCTTAAATTGATAAGCTATTTTTCCAATGGTTGTGGTTTTTCCCACTCCATTTACTCCTACAACCATAATAACATAAGGTTTTTTATCAATTTTGGCATCAAAATCAAACTCATCACCCGTATTATTTTCAGTCAATAAAGAAGCCACTTCATCTTTAAGAATTGCATTAAGTTCCGCAGTATTCACATACTTATCTCGAGCCACACGCTCTTCAATACGTTCAATTATCTTTAATGTGGTATGAACTCCAACATCCGATGTAATTAGAACTTCCTCTAGATTATCTAAAACTTCATCATCAACTTTAGACTTTCCTGCCACGGCACGAGCAATCTTACTAAATACATTCTCTTTGGTCTTAGATAATCCCTTATCTAATGATTCCTTTTTATCTTTGGAAAAGAAACTAAATATACCCATAGTCTTAAATTAAATTGGTGTGACTCATTAATATACAAAAATAGAATAAGTAACGTTAAAGAGGAAATTATATATAAATAAAAAACCTTTTACAGCTATTTTGTGTAAAAGGTTTTTTATAGAATATCTTTTCTATAGAGTTTATTTTGATTTAAAGTAATCATCTACCATTTCTTTAGGTATCATACGTTCATCAAACATATAAGCTCCAGTTTTTGGAGATCTCACAACTTTGATCACTTTTGAGTAAACTCCACTTCCTTTATCCTCGTGCAATCTTGCTACTGCTTTCTTAGCCATAATAAAATCTCCTTTTTATTTAGTTTCTCTATGAACCGTCATTTTTTTCAAAATGGGGTTATATTTTTTAAGTTCTAGTCTACCTGTTGTATTCTTCTTGTTCTTTGTAGTAATGTAACGAGATATTCCTGGTAAACCACTTTCTTTATGCTCTGTACACTCTAGAATTACCTGTACTCTATTTCCTTTCTTTGACATAACTTAATCTACCTCCTTTTAAATTAGCTTAAAACTCTAATGCTGTTCCAATCACAATATCCCTTCTCTACCGCCTCATTTAGAGCTGCATCCAATCCTTTTCTATTAATGATTCGTAGACCTGCTGCACTTATATTTAAGCTAATCCAGCATTCTTGCTCTACGTAATAGAACTTTCTTCTAAACAAGTTCACATCAAAGGTTCTTTTAGTTCTCCTTTTAGAGTGCGAAACATTGTTGCCAACCATGGCTTTCTTTCCTGTAATTTGACAAATTTTAGACATCTCTATCTTTTTTATTTATGTTCTTATTTTCAATGCTCTTTTTAATCAGCATGCAAAGTAAACACTTTCACATCTATTTAGCAAGAAAATTCGTATTTAATTCACTTAATTAGCTCATGTAAAAGCAATAAAGCTCCATTAGAGGCTCTGGTTATGTTCATTTCGCGTCCTCGATCTCCTTCTTGAAGTTTAGTAATTACATTTTCGCCATAAGCAGCTGCCATCCAAACCATTCCCACTGGTTTGTCTTTTGTTCCTCCTGAAGGCCCAGCAACTCCCGATGTTGCAACAGCACAATCCGTGTGCAATGCATTCATCACTCCCTTAACCATTTCGATAACAGTTTCTTCACTTACTGCTCCTTTTTTATCCAATGTTTCTTGTGAAACATTAAGCAAATTGATTTTCACTTCATTGCTATAAGCTATCACACTTCCTTTATAAAACTCAGAGCTTCCTGGCATTGCTGTTAGTTGTGTTCCTATTTTTCCTCCTGTACAACTCTCTGCTGTACTCAACGTCAATTTCTTTTCTTTCAATAATTTACCTATTACATATTCAACAGGATAATCATCTTCAATTAAAATATCCTCTGCTAAAATATGCTCTAACTGTTGTTTACTCTGCTTTAAGTAACTCTCTAAAAGTTCTTTATTTTGCCCTCGTGCAGTAATACGTAGTCTTATTAGTCCTAATTTGGGTAAATAAGCAAGACTCAACTCTTCGGGTAATGCCTCTTCAAAGTCCGCCAACTCTTCTGCTAAAATGGCTTCAGGATGATTTTTCACAAGAAATGTTTGATGCAGAATTACATCTGTTTTAAACTGCTTATGCAAACGGGGTAATATTTCTTCGGTCATCACCACCTTCATCTCCTCTGGAACACCCGGCATAGAAACAACCACTTTTTTATCTTTATCAAACCAACTAACAGAAGCACTTCCTACCCTATTATTAATAACTGTGCAATCTTTAGGAACCAAAGCTTGATCTTTATTCAATTGATTTAATGGTATTCGATGAGAAAGCACTTTCTTAACATTTTCAAATACTTCGGGACTAAATACTAATTCCGTATTAAAATAACGACAAAGTGTTTGCTTCGTTATATCATCTTTTGTAGGCCCTAATCCACCTGTTATTAAAATAATATCTGCTCGGTGCATTGCTTCATCTAAAGCTTTCAAAATCTCTTGTTCTCTATCACGTATAGAGGTAATTTGTATTACTTCTATACCTTGCTTATTCAACTCTTTTCCTATCCAGGGTGAATTGGTATCGATTACTTGACCAATTAACAATTCATCTCCTATAGTTATTATTTCTGCAAACATAAAAATCTCTTTACTCTTTCAATTCTCAATATTCATAATCCACCCTTTTACTCCATCCGTTATATACCATTATATAGCACTTATATAACTATAATGCAAAAGGATTCTACATTTGCACTCTAGAATAAGCAGGAACACTTATAGAGCAAAAATCACGATCTAAATATTTATAATAACCCGTTATTGCTATCATTGCAGCATTATCTGTAGTATAACTAAACTTGGGAATGTAAATATTCCAACCATATTTTTTAGCATGTTCTTTAAAAGCATTGCGTAAACCAGTATTAGCAGAGACTCCTCCCGCGACAGCCACATGCGTAATGTTATACTTTTTAGCAGCCTTACGTAATTTATGCATTAAAATATCAACAACCGTAGCCTCTAACGAAGCTGCTAAATCCTCCTTGTTTTTTTCAATAAAGTGTTCATCTTCTTTAATCCAATCTCTCAGAGAATAAAGAAAAGATGTTTTCAATCCACTAAAACTATAATCTAAATCAGGAACTTGTGGTTTATTAAATTTAAAAGCATCAGGATTTCCTTTACGAGCTAACTTATCAATTATAGGACCTCCAGGATACCCTAATCCCATTACGGTAGAGCACTTATCTAAAGCCTCACCAGCAGCATCATCTATCGTTTGTCCTAAAATCTCCATATCATTATAAGCATTTACTTTAATAATTTGAGAATTTCCTCCCGATACTAATAGACATAAAAAAGGTAAGTGAGGCTCTATATACTCCTCATCTTTAGCTTTTATAAAGTGAGCCATAACATGGCCTCTTAAATGGTTTACATCAATTAAAGGGATGTCTAACGAACGAGCAAAACCCTTAGCAAAAGAAACCCCAACTAGTAAAGAGCCCATTAACCCTGGACCTCTTGTAAAAGCTATAGCACTTAATTCCTCTTTCTTTATTCCTGCCTGTTTTAATGCTTCATGTACAACAGGAACTATATTTTGTTGATGGGCACGAGAGGCTAGTTCAGGTACTACTCCCCCATAAGCCTCATGTACAGCCTGACTTGCTATTACGTTAGACAGCAGGTAACCATCTTTAATTACAGCTGCCGATGTATCATCGCAAGAAGACTCTATTCCTAGTATAATTACACTCATAATACGTAACGATTGTTTAAACGGTACAAAAGTAATCATAAATGTGCGATTCGTTAGGTTATATTTTATATTTTTGCTAAGATATCATTAAGAATTACTCGATATTAAAACAATTAAAAACATAGTACGCACACTGGTGATACTAATCATAGGATTGTACCTCACCTTACTTTTACTTTTGAATTTACCTTTTATTCAAAAGAAAAGCACTTTATGGGCTTCTAAAGAACTCTCTTCTTTATTAGACTGTGAGGTTAAGATTGGGTATATAAATATGGGATGGCTCAATCGGGTGGTGTTAGACGATGTAGAGATTAAAGATCAAGATCAGGAGTCCTTACTTTCTGTTGCCCGTTTAACTGCAAAATTCGAAATTATACCTTTATTGAAAGGACGTATTTCCATCCGTACAGTACAACTGTTTAGCTTCGACATTAATCTTTATAAAAAGACACCCGATGCTGAACCTAACTTTAAGTTCATTGTTGATGCCTTAAAATCGGATAAACCATCAACTACTAGTTCGATTGACTTACGCATTAATGCCATTTTAATTCGTAGAGGGAATTTATCTTATGATGTTCACACAGCAGAACAAACCCCCAACCAATTTAATGCAAAACATGTTCGCTTAGAAAACATATTGGCTAATGTATCATTAAAGGCACTGTCTAACGATTCTATTAATGCACACATCAAACGTTTAAGTTTAAATGAGCAGAGTGGATTTGACTTAAAAAAACTAACTCTTAAAGTTACGGGTAATAATCAAGGCATGTCCATTGAAGAGTTTGCACTAGCACTACCAGAGACTCATTTTGAATTAGAAACTATTAATTTAGAATTTGATAGCTTAGGCTCTTTCAAAAATTTAGGCGATGAAGTTGAGTTTGACTTAAAAACACGCCCATCCTATTTAACATTAAAAGATTTTCAAGCCTTTACTCCTGTACTTAAAAACTTTGAAGAGAAATTATCTGTTTCATTAGCTGCTCATGGTAAATTGAATGACTTTGAGCTACCTATTCTAAAAATACAGGCCATGCCCCATTTCTCCTTCGAAGGTAATGCATCTATTCAAGATTTATTAGTTCCTAACGAAGCTTTTCTCTATATAAACTTACCTTTAGTTTCGGCTAATCAAGAAGGCTTATTATTTATCGCTCGGAATTTTAATCCTACAATAACAAACTCGGCAGGACTAATTCAACGCTTAGGCTATGCTACTTTTAAAGGTACATTATCTGGCTATATTAATGACTTAATAGCTTACGGAAAATGCAGTAGCGGATTGGGCGACTTTGATATTGATATGAAACTGGGTAGAAATTTAGATAAAAACCTTTTTTCTTTTGAGGGAGGCCTAAAAACCTCGTCTTTTAATATTGGTGAATTAATAAACAACAAAGAACTAGGACACATCACTCTTAACTTTGAACTGAATGGACAGAAAAAGTATAATCTACCTTATCCAGATATTATACTTAAAGGAGCTATCGATTCTCTATCCTATAATAAATACACTTATCACAATATTTCTATTGATGGGGAGTTTAAGTCTGGTGGATTTGATGGAAGCATCTTATTGGATGATACCAATGGTTCTTTTTCTTTATTAGGAAACTTTAATTTAGCAAAACAAATACCCACCTTCGATTTTAACGCTTCTTTCCGTGGTATTCGACCCAAAGAACTAAATCTTTCTAAAACAGGAAAAGAAAGCGAATGGTCTATGGATGTTAATGCAAACTTTACAGGAGGTGCATTAGATCAAATGAATGGTTCGTTAAGCATTGAAGACCTTCGATTAGTTACAAGTGAAGAGATACATAAAATGAAATATTTTAATGTCAATGCCATTCACACGGATGAGATTAATCAATTAGTCGTTGATTCTGAGTTTTTAAAAGGAAAAATTGAGGGACAATATTCTTACCAAACACTACCTCAAAGCTTTCAGAAACTACTTTATAATTATTTACCCGCTTTATCTTCTTATAACCCTAAAACAGATAGACGAAAACAACCTTCAAATATTTTCAAATTCAATCTTGACATATATAATACCGATATACTCTACGATTTTTTTGATATCCCACTACGTGTATTTACACACTCTTCATTAAACGGTTTATGGGATGATACAAAAGAAAAATATTCTGTTAAAAGCTATTTTCCTAAATTTCAATATAAAACGACCTACATTGAATCGGGCGTATTTTTATTTGATAACTTTACAGATGCTATGCAAAGTAGTTTGCGATTTAATCACCAAAGGAAAAACTCTGCAGTAACAGTAGCATTAAATCTAGAAGCAAAAGAAAACACACTACTCACCCAATTGCATTGGGGGAATAGTCACGAACACACCTATAGTGGCACACTTAATGGAAAAGCAACTTTTACCAAACCAACTATAAAAGATTCTTTAAGAACTAAAATAGATATAAATGAAACTCAAATTATTTTAAACGACTCTATTTGGAATCTTTATCCCTCCACAATATACATCGCTGAGAATGAAATCAGTGTCGATAATTTTAAGTTTAGTCACTTAGACCAATACTTACACATCGATGGTAAAGTGTCGACTAACCCACAAGATACATTACAAGTGGACTTGAATGACATTAATATCAGCTATATCTTTGAAATGGCAAATATTAAAGAAACCGTCGATTTTAATGGAAATGCCACAGGTAAAGCCATAGCAGCAGATTTATACAATAAACCTCTCCTACAAACAGAT
>JAAYSY010000187.1 GCA_012518235.1 Bacteroidales bacterium | reverse complement strand
TCATTTAATGTAATGGAATAAAGGGTATTGAACTTTTCAAGCGGTCTAGGGCAAGTGCAGCTTATGGTCTAGACCAATGAATGGTTTGACTAGGGCAAATAGAACAGTTGATTATACCCCTAATATATTACGTAAAATCCACCATACAATAACGCACAGAAAATAACCAATAATAAATTTTAGAGAGTTCACTTGCATATAAAATTGAGGCCTTTTTTTACGAAGAAATTCAGCCACTATTAAAAGTACGACCAACGGTATTGAACAAACCAAAAACATATTGACCTTAAATGCTCCTACGAGATTAAAATGAAGCAGTTCATAGATAGCGCGCTGAGATCCACATCCAGGACACTTATAACCTGTTAAGGATAAAAAAATGCACTTTGGAAAATACTTATTATTAGCAGGGTTATAGTTATAATAAACTAAGACAAGAACGAAAAGTAGCAATACAAATCCTAAAATTAGTATTTTTCTTTTATTAGACATTTAACACCTTTTCTATTAACTAAAAACACCTGCAAGTAAAAACACACCAAATAAATAGTAAAATCCAAAAGTTAAAAGACCTAAAACCAACCCTGTAAAAAAACCTCCCAATATCCAGTTTTTTGCAGCATAAGAATAGCGTTGTGCGTAAGATCTACGACGTTGTGTATTCATAGATTGTGCCTTAATAGAATAAACAATGGCAATAATACCGAAAGGTAAACAACAAAACAGAGTGACTAAGATAGCCTCTACTAACCATGTTTTCACAGGAATAAAAGACTGATCGTAATGGACTTCAGTATAAAACAGAGGCCTTAACTCTTCAAGCTGTCCTGCCATTCTCCAACCTGATTCACCTGCTACCCAAACCATAGTTTTAGGGGTAATATACATGTTTTGCAACTGCAAAAATGTAAAAGGTCCTTGCCTATTTCCTTTTAAGGATAAATAATATAGCTTATTTTGATTTTCCATAGTTCTTGTTCACATCTTGTCTTTGTTCTTCATTTAGTACAAGAATAACTTTTGCACCCTAGTTAAAGGTAGTTCTTTTTTTAGATTTTACGCCTATATATAGCTTATATACACTTAATAAATGAATAAATCCACTCCCTTAGTAAAACTAGATCCTGGTTAATATATAAACTAAAGAATAAAAAAGAGAGACAAATCAGTCTCTCTTTAAATAATATAAATTATATCGTTTTGTTGCTTAATCAATAGGAACGAGCAAAAACAACTCTACATTCAGATGGTTTACCAGTAACCATACACTTCCCTGGCGTTTTATCTCCATTAAGAGGAATGCAACGAATGGTTGCTTTTGTTTCTTCTTTAATTAACTCTTCTGTCTCGGCTGTTCTATCCCAATGAGCTAAAATAAAACCACCTTTCTCTATCTGCTCCTTAAACTCATCATAGGTATCCACTTCAAACGTATTATCTGTACGGAAGTCATAAGCTTTTTCATAAATACTATCTTGAATATCGTCTAACAACTCTTTGACATACTCAACAATACCATTTAGTGGACGAGTTTCTTTTTGTAACGTATCTCTACGCATTACTTCAATCGTTGAATTTTCTAAATCTCGAGCACCTAATACTAAACGTACAGGAACACCCTTCAACTCATAATCTGCGAACTTAAAGCCAGGACGTTTATTATCAGCATCGTCGTATTTTACAGAAATACCTAAACCCTTTAATTGTTTACTTATTTCGCTTACTTGCTGATCAATCGCCTTTTTCTGTTCTTCATTTCTATAAATAGGAATAATTACCACCTGTATAGGAGCTAATTTTGGAGGTAAAACCAACCCATTATCATCAGAATGTGTCATAATTAGAGCACCCATTAAACGAGTTGATACACCCCATGAGGTAGCCCATACATATTCCATTTCATTTTCTTGATTTACAAACTGAACATCAAAAGCTTTGGCAAAATTTTGGCCTAAAAAATGCGATGTTCCACTTTGTAAAGCCTTACCATCTTGCATCATGGCCTCTATAGTGTACGTTTCTAAAGCACCAGCAAATCGTTCACTCGGAGTTTTAACTCCTTTAACTACTGGAACAGCCATATATTGTTCAGCAAAATCGCTATATACATGTAGCATTTTCACTGTTTCTTCTTCGGCTTCCTCTCTTGTTGCATGAGCCGTATGTCCCTCTTGCCATAAAAACTCAGCAGTTCTTAAAAATAGACGAGTACGCATTTCCCAACGAAATACATTAGCCCATTGATTACATAAGATTGGAAGATCTCGATAAGACTGTATCCAATTCTTATAGGTGTTCCAAATTATGGTTTCAGATGTAGGACGTATAATCAACTCTTCTTCTAATTTAGCTGATGGATCAACAACAACTCCAGATCCGTCTTCTGCATTTTTCAACCTATAATGAGTTACTACAGCACATTCTTTGGCAAAGCCTTCTACGTGTTCTGCTTCACGACTTAAAAAAGATTTTGGTATCAATAGTGGAAAATAAGCATTAACATGTCCTGTTTCTTTAAACATATCGTCTAATTGACGCTGCATTTTTTCCCAAATAGCATACCCGTAAGGTTTAATAACCATGCAACCACGAACAGCTGAAGGTTCAGCTAAGTCTGCTTTTAGTACCAAATCGTTATACCATTGCGAGTAATTATCAGCTCGCTTGGTTAAATCTTTTAATTCTTTTGCCATTTTATTTTTTGATTATTAATTTATTTCTATCCTTTAGCAATCGCAAAAATACAAAATAAGAAGGAATTAGTGCGTTAGATTTTAGAAGTTTATAATCAATCTATCTGATATAACTAAATTCGATTAATCTATAAAAACAACCCAGTCACTCATTCTTCCTATTTTTATACTGATGACTGCGAGTAAATACAAATCGAAATAGATAATTAGGTGACTAATTAACAATTAAGGGAGACAAAGCATTTTCTTGAAGCCAATAAATGATTTGAGTATCATCCACATCTTTTAATAATACTTTTTTGCTTCTATTCAGCAAGTATAATGTTGGAGTTGCTTTTAAATCGTAATCCTCATTTGCACTAACAAATCCATCTTTATCGTATCCACTAATCCACGATGTAGGAATGTTTTTTTGGTGTTTCCTCCAAGCATTATAATCTGACCCTGTATAAAAAGCTAAAATCTGTAATTGGTTAGTTTCCAATAAACTGCCAATTACCTCTGAATCTTTAAATAGTTGTGTTGCCTCTTTACATGCAGTGCAATCGGGATCATTAAAAAACAAAATAGTATAAGCACTCTCTATTTTATATAAGCTACTCTGCGTTCCATCAACCCGAGTATAAAGTATGTCATTAGCCTTTTCTCCTACTCTATTTTTTAACATCATCTTAAGATTATACTTTGCACGTTCTTTATCTGCATGGTTTAATATAGGATTCTTACTTGCTATTATATATTCAACTATAGGAATATAGAACTCGTCATTTCGAAAAGGTGAGTTAGGATCAAACAAATACTTCCTAGATTGGTCTATAAAATAACGAAAAGCCGTTCCTGTAGGCTCCTTCTCTGAGAAAATCAATAAATTCCTCAGAGACTCTAAAGCAAAAGATTTCTCCGTGCGAAAAAGAAAACTCAAATAATCCACATAGGCTTGTTCTGTATAGTCTGGATCACTTAATAAAGTAGTATCTTGAATATTAAAGTTCTTCCAATAGTGAGTGATTAAATAGTTCAGCTTTTCATTCGTATCCGTTATACTATCTGGAACAACAGGTAAGGATAAGTTTTTTTCGTGACTTTCTACACTCAATTGAGTTTCAGTTGACTGGTCTGATTGTTTTTGATTCTGTCCGCAACTAACCAGCAAAGACAATAAACAAGCAACTAATACAGAAAATAAGATTTGAATAGTTAACTTTTTCATTTTGAATATTATTTATAGTCTAATCATTACTTTTTTATAAAAATCGAATGGATTTAAATCTATACAAATCTAGTTAACAAAAAAACTATTTTATTGTTGAAATAAAGTCGTATAGAAACATCTTTTTCACTCTGTGTAATATACTGTTAAAGTGCTTATTTATAGAAATCATCATAATTAAGAAAGAAAGATGGAGTTAATCTTTACCAAAACCAAACTACACACTCTTCTATTAGTTTTTAAAGCTATATTTTACTTTCTGTCACTAAATAATCGGCTATAAATATAGTCAGACTATAGCATTCAAAGCTATCAAAAAAGAGGCCTAATTAAACCTACTATCAAATAAAAACAAATAAAATATATTTTATTAAACAGCTATATTGACTTACGACTAGAAACACTTTTTATGTAAAATGAAGGAGTATTCAGTATTATTCTTTGTAAATTACATGCCAAACAAGAAAAAACAACATACTATGAAAAAAAACATTTTATTTAATTTATTCATTTTATTTTTTCCTATATTCTTATTAGCACAACCTAAAGTAATAGCACATAGAGGCTTCTGGAACACTAAAGGATCAGCACAAAACAGTATTGCTGCTCTGGTTAAGGCGGACTCTATTAATGCCTATGGATCGGAGTTTGATGTTCAAATTAGTAAAGACAGTGTATTAGTTATTAATCATGATCCACATTTGTGGGGATATCACATAGCCAAAACTTCCGCAGAAACTCTAACTTCATTAGGTTTAGCCAATAGAGAAGCAATGCCAACACTTATTGATTATTTCAATGCAGCTAAACCTCTTAAAACAAAACTTATTTTAGAATTAAAATCATTAGAGTCTCCCGAAATGGAGTCTTATGCGATTGATGAAATTCTTAAACTTGTAAAAGAGTATGGCTACGAAGATCGTTTTGAGTTTATTAGTTTCTCACTTCATGCGGTTAAAGATATAGTGAAAAAATCACCCTCTACTCCTATTTATTACTTATCAGGAAACTTATCTCCTAAAGAGTTAAAGGAAATAGGAAATGTAGGATTAGACTATCATTTTAATGTATTTAATAAAAATCCAGAATGGGTAAAAGAAGCACACGATTTAGGATTAAAAGTAAATACTTGGACCGTGAATAAAAAAGAAGACATGCAAAAGGTTATAGATTTGAATGTAGACTTCATTACAACAGATGAACCTGTTCTTCTTCGTGATTTATTGAATAATTCTCTTTAAAACAAAAAGAAACCAGTAACTTTGTGCCTTTAATAACAAAAAACAAGAAATACAATGATGCATAATTGGTTTGAATGTAAAGTTCGTTATGAAAAGCTTATGGAAAATGGAGTGACAAGAAAAGCGAACGAACCTTACTTAGTAGATGCTTTAAGTTTCACTGAGGCTGAAGCTAGAATAATTGAAGAAATGCAACCTTACATATCGGGCGAGTTTACGGTTTCTGATATAAAAAGAGCTAGATATAGTGAAATTTTTACTAGTCCATTAGAAAGCGATGACAAATGGTATAAATGTAAATTGAATTTTATAACTTTAGATGATAAAAGTGGAAAAGAAAAAAAGTCTTCAACACAAATATTAGTTCAAGCTGGCGACTTAAAAAAGGCAATAGATAATCTAGAAGAAGGTATGAAAGGTACTTTAGCTGATTATGAAATTGCTTCGGTAGCAGAAACTGCTATTGTTGATATTTTTCCATTCGAAGCAGACAAAACAAATGCGTCAACTCTAGAAACTAAAGAATAACCAATTAAAAACTATTTTTTCAATGACTATAGCAACCCAACTAAATGAATTAAAAGCTAATATTCCAGACTCAGTCAAACTCATTGCTGTCTCAAAGTATCATTCAGCTGATACAATTATGGAGGCTTATAATGAAGGTCATCGATTATTTGGAGAAAGTAGAGTTCAAGAGTTGGTGGAAAAAAAAGAGTTGTTACCTGATGACATAGAATGGCATTTTATTGGTCATCTACAAAGAAATAAAGTAAGAGATATTGTTCCTTTTGTATCCATGATACATGGAGTAGATTCATTGCGCTTACTCCGTGAAATTAATAAAAGAGCGAAACAAATTAATAAAACAATACCTTGTTTAATTCAATTACACATTGCTGATGAAAGTTCTAAATTTGGATTTAGCTTTGATGAATGCAGGGAGCTATTAGCTAGTAATGAATGGAGTAAGTTTCAACATGTTAAAATCTGTGGTGTAATGGGAATGGCCACCTTTACAGATAACGAAAAGCAAGTAAAGAGTGAATTTAAATCGCTATATCGCTTTTTTCATGAAATAAAAGAACAATACTTTACTAACGATCGTTTTTTCTGTGAAGTGTCTATGGGGATGTCTCAAGATTATACTTTAGCTATTGAAGAAGGTAGCACAATGATTAGAATAGGAACTGCTGTTTTTGGAGAAAGAGAATATTGATTTCACATTACAATTTAACCTTATAATTAAATATCATGGCTGATTTGAATACTAGTTTTGCTGGACTGCTTCTTAAGAATCCAATTATTATTGGAAGTTCAGGATTAACAGATAGTGTAGAAAAAAATAAAAAGTTAGATGAAGCTGGAGCTGGTGCTTTAGTCTTAAAATCTCTCTTTGAAGAACAAATAATGCTTGAATCTGCTCAAATGCAACAAGAGGGATACTATTCCCATATGGCTAGAGATGTTGAGCATTATTTGCGTAATCATCAACTTTCAGAATATTTAAAACTTATTTCCGAAAGTAAAAAAGCTTGTTCTATCCCTGTAATTGCAAGTATTAATTGCTTCACTAACAATGAATGGGTTGATTTTGCTGCAGAAATAGAAAAAGCAGGTGCAGATGCTTTAGAGGTCAACATATTGGCTATTCAATCCGAAATCACTTATGAGTTTGGTTCGTTTGAGCAACGTCACATCGATATTCTTAAACATATTAAACAAACCATAAGCATCCCTGTAATTATGAAGTTAGGGCATAATTTAACGAATCCCATTACTTTAATCAATCAACTATACGCTAATGGAGCCAATGCAGTGGTTCTTTTCAATCGTTTTTATCAACCAGATATAAATATTGAAACAGAGAGTCATCGCGTGGGATCGGTTTTAAGTGATTCTTCGGAAATTGCTAATTCATTACGCTGGATTGGTATTGGATCTGCTAGAATTCCTCGGATTGATTTTGCAGCCTCGGGAGGAGTACATACACCAGAAGCGGTTATTAAAACTTTATTAGCTGGTGCTTCAGCTGTTGAAATATGCAGTACCGTTTATAGAAATAAAAATAAAGTCATAAAGGAAATGACAGATTTCTTATCTGAGTGGATGGACAAAAAAGGATATGATAAAATAGTTCAATTTAAAGGAAAGCTAAATGCTAAAGATATGCAAGGCTTAGATATGTACGAAAGAACACAATTTTTAAAGTACTACAATTTTCATGATTAATTTTTTGTAATACTATAATAGTAGTACCTTAATTTTACAGAGAAATTAAATTGTACTTATACAAATAAAAAGCAGCCATCGCAATTCTTAAATAGATTAGATGGCTGCTTTCATTATTTATGAAACGTACAAAAATAAAAATCTACAGCTTTTTGAATACAAACCTATTTTCTCACTACTTCCCACTAAAGATTAATTAATAACACATGTACAAAACTCAAAATATTCTATTCCCATGCATATTTGCAAATATTCATGTATATTTGTATTACAAGAATAGTACTAAAATTTATAGAATATGAAAAGCATAAAAACTCGCTTAATTGTTATGAACTTTTTGCAATATGCAATTTGGGGTTCATGGCTTATTTCACTAGGAGCCTACTTAGGTGGAGAATTAAATTTTTCAGGAAAACAAATAGGTAGCTTCTTTGCAACTATGGGAATAGCCTCCTTATTTATGCCAGCTTTAATGGGTATAATAGCTGATCGATGGATTCAAGCTCAAAAGCTTTTAGGTATATGCCACCTTGTTGCTGGAGCTTTCATGGTTATAGCAGCTCCACAAACAACATACACTTTATTATATGCAATGATACTTTGTAGTGTACTGTTCTATATGCCCACTATTTCGCTATCAAACTCAGTAGCCTATAGTTCTTTAACAAAAGCTAGATTAGATACAGTAAAGCATTTCCCTCCCATTAGAGTATGGGGAACAGTTGGTTTCATTTGTGCCATGATATTAGTTGATTTATTAGGCTTTACAAAAACACCTAATCAACTTTATTTTTCTGCAACGCTATCTTTTATTTTAGGTATTTATGCTTTTACACTACCCCAATGTGAAACAGCAAAAGCAGAGAAAAACCAATCATGGGTAGATGCTATGGGACTAAGAGCCTTTACTCTATTTAAAGAGAAAAAAATGGCTGTGTTTTTTATTTTCTGTATGCTTTTAGGGGTCTCATTACAAATTACCAATGCCTTTGCTAATGATTATTTGACTAATCACTTTGGGGCCATGGATATCTACCAAGGTACATTTGGGGTTGAACATGCTAATATATTAATATCTCTATCACAGCTATCAGAAACTCTTTGTATCTTATTAATACCCTTCTTCCTTAGAAGGTTTGGTATTAAAATTGTTATGCTAATTAGTATGGTAGCATGGGTACTTCGTTTTGGATTACTTGGAGCAGGAAACCCTGGTAGTGGTGTATGGATGCTTATTCTATCAATGCTTGTTTATGGTGTGGCATTCGACTTTTTCAATATTTCTGGATCACTTTATGTTGACCAAGAAACCAGTCCATCTATCCGATCTAGTGCACAAGGTGTATTTATGATAATGACGAATGGTTTTGGAGCTCTTATTGGGTCGTATGCTGCTGGATATGTAGTTGATCATATTGGTTGGCCAAATTCATGGTATATTTTTGCAGGTTATGCACTAGTAGTTACCCTCTTATTTGCTATCATATTTAAACACAAACATGACCCTGAGGAGCTTCCTGACAAAATAATATAATTATAATTATGGATAAAGAAATAGAAATTGTAGTACAGCAAATAGCAGACAGTCAAATTGAAACAGGTGCTTACGCTCTTATTTTAAAAGAAAGAGACGGAGAACGCAATTTGGTTGTAATTATTGGTGCGGCTGAAGCACAATCAATAACCTTAAAAGTTGCAGGTATACAATCTCAAAGACCTTTAACTCACGATTTACTTAAAACAGTTATTGATGAATTAAAAGCTACAGTGCAAAAAGTGTTAATATACAAAGCGGAGAAAGGCATTTTTTGTTCCAATATATACTTAGAAAATAGCAATAATGAAATGTTATGTATTGACTCTAGAACATCTGATGCTATTGCTTTAGCGTTACGTTGCAATGTACCTATCTATATTTATGACTCAATTCTTGAAAAAGAAAAGATTAAAATGACTAAAGAGTATACTCCTGAGAGTATGCCTAAAAAACAAAACACATTAGAATCATTAAAGGAATCATTAAATAAAGCTGTAGCTGAAGAAAATTATGAGTTAGCTTCTATTCTTAAAGATAAAATAGACAAAATAAAATCACAACAATAAGTAGTATGCAGATTTTTTATGCCCCTGATATAACCTCACAGTTAGAGCTTCCGGAAACAGAAGCTAGACATTGTACTCAAGTTTTACGTCTAAAAGAAGGTGATTCTATAACAATAACAGACGGAAAGGGGTATTTTTATGAAGCAACCATTACTATGGCTACTCGAAAAAAATGTAGGGTTCAAATAAATAAAACTAGTGAGGTTCAAAAACTTTACCGTAATAATTTGCACATTGCTATGGCCCCGACCAAGCGTATGGAAAGAATAGAATGGTGGGCAGAAAAAGCTACTGAAATAGGTATAGACACTATATCTTTTTTAAATACTCAGTATTCAGAACGCAGAGCAATTAACTTAGATAGAATAGATAAAAAAGTAATCTCAGCAACCAAACAATCTCTTAAAGCGCATATTCCACTGGTAAACCCAATAATGGATTTTAATGATTTTATAAACTTAAGTTTTGAGGGACAAAAATTTATAGCTCATTGTTATTCAACTCCAAAAAAACTTCTTAAAAATATATTATTACCAAAAAAAGACACACTCATACTTATTGGACCTGAAGGTGATTTTTCAGAAGAAGAAGTAGAATTAGCTGTAGAAAATGGTTTTACACCAATAACTATGGGAGAAGCAAGATTAAGAACAGAAACTGCAGCTTTAGTTGCTGTGCATTCTTTTGCTATTATTAACCAATAGAAAAAACTCTTTTATGAAAGTATTTATTAATAAATTAGCACAATATACTCTTTTAGTTCTTTTATCAATAGTAATAACATCCTGTTCGGATACTAAGAAGTTTATGTATTCGATTCCTGCAGATACAGACCAAATTTATGCTATAAACATAAATAATATATCCGAGAAATCAGGAATACATAAAAAGAAGAATAAGGACATTAAGAATCAAATTCTTGAAGTATTAAAGAAAGACATAAATAGTGATGACTATAAACAAATAGAAAAGATAATAAATAACCCATCCAAGTCAGGTATTGATACTAAAACACCAGTTTATTTTTTCAATGCTCCATCAATACCTTATAATACAATCGCAGCTAATCTTAAAAGCTCAAAACAACTCAAGCGATTTTTTAAAATACTTGAGAATCAGGGAGTTTGTGAACCTCTTATAAATGAAGATAAATACAACTATACAGTTATTGGAAATCACTGGTTTGTTATATTTGATAAAAACACAGTTATAGCAATAGAGGCAACCTCTAATAAAATAGAAGCCGCTAAAAAACAAGCTATCAGTCTCTTTACACTTCCTAAGGAAGAGTCAATAGTTCAAAAACAAGCAAACACATTTAAGGAGTTTCGAAAAAACACAGGAGACTTTATATTCTTCTACTCTTTAAATCATCTCAAGAATAGCTATAAACGACAAATTGAGTCAGCTTTCGATATCAAACTTGATACTGATATCACATTACTTGGTTCACTGAACATGAATAAAGGAGAAACTGCTTTATCGGTAAAATTTCAATCGGAGAAAGAAGATTTATTTGCTAATAAACAAATTTATTTAAAGAAGCTCTCAGGAAGCTTACTCGAGTTCTTCCCTTCAAATACTATTGCCTTAATAAACCTGGGAATTAATGGGAAGAATTTATATAAAGACATTCTTAATAACACCGAGAACACTAAAGATTTTATACAACAAAAAGAAACTAGAGCAATCATAGAAACAATATATGGTAACAAAACTTATAGTGAGTTTCTTAAAAATCCTGAACTTCTTAGAAATTGGATAGAAGACAAGAATGTAAAAAAGTTTATTGAAGGCATCAATGGAGATATAAGTATTGGTGCATTCACTATGGGAGTTGATAAAGCAAAACCAAATTTTTTAGCATTAATTGAGGCTAACACAAAAGGTGTTAATTTAGATTCACTATTATCAAATGAAGTGCCCCTTAATACCATTAAAAATGAGGATTTAATAAAGCTAAAAGAAAATGAATACCTATTGAGAAATATAAAATTTAGAAAAGCATTCTCTCAATATTTATCAAGTGATCTTTTTGTCGGTATAAAGAAAGGATTTATCTATGTTACCAATAATGAACTTATATATAAAGACTTAGGTAATAAAATAGATAAAACTATGAAAGGCGAACC
>JAAYSY010000186.1 GCA_012518235.1 Bacteroidales bacterium | reverse complement strand
AATACGGGGATTGAGGTATCCGTTGATTGTTTTGTAGAAAATGGAATATCTAAAATTGTTATGATGAGTCAATTATTTAAAAAGGCAATTGATGCATCGACCATGTTGATCTTTCAATCAGTTATACCTGCTGAAATTTCTGATAATGCTAGATTTAAGATAGAGGATATTGCAAATAGAATAGCTAGCAATTTTAATCTTGACAATACGCCTCTTTTAATTCAGACAATCGTTAATGAAGATGACGTTAGAGTAATTGAGTTTTCTCCAAGGATTGGTGGAACAAAACATAAGGCTATAAAAGATATTACAAGTTTTGATATTTTAGATTCATCTATTGATTCTTTTTTAGGAAAGAAAGTTAAAGTTGAATTTAATCAACCTAAGAATTACACATCTAAAAACCATATCTATACTTATCCTGGAATTTTTGGTGATATTGCTAACTATGATACTTTACTTACTGAAGGTGTTATTAGTGATTTTATTTTCTTTAAAACAAGAGGGATGGAGATAAATGGTGATTTAGCTAGTAGAAGTAGAGTAGCATCTTTTGTTGTAAAAAGTAGTAGTAAAGAGTTGTTATTTGAAAAAATTAATCAAGCTGTAAACACTTTGCAAGTCTATGACATAAATGGTGAGCCCATTATGAGAAAGGATATTTTTCAAGGAGAAAAAATATAGGGGTGGTTTTAATGAAAATAGGGATACACACAATAAGCTCTCAATCAGGAAGGTCATACTTTGTGGATTTTATCGAAAGTGGTCACAAGGTGTATGGATATGCACGACAATCAGAACATGGTAGGTCTTTTATAGAGACGATAAATAAGCAAGGGGGTATCTACTTAGAACGACCAGAAAACAAAAATCTGGAAGAACCTCATATGGTGTCTTTGGGACTGAACGAGGTTGGACATGACTTAAGCAAATTAATTGATAATACAGATTTTATAGTTATTGCTCACCCATCACATTATTTACCTGAAACAGTAATGCAATTAAAGGAAGCAGGTGTTATTGAGAAACAGATCCCTATTATACTATCACCGCCAAGGACATTTGCTGTACCTTATCTATGGAGAATCTTAGGAGAAGGTTATCCATTTGTTTGCTTTTCTACATGTCCATATTCGTGTAAATCAATAAATAGTGGAGGAGTTTATATAAAAAGAAGAAAGAGAAGTTGGCTGGTTTCACTAGAAGGAAGGTTTAAAAAAAATCAAATAGATATGTTAGAAGAGCTATTCCCGCAAGCACTATACAATAACATTCCTGCAACAACATCAATTGGAAATATTGGAGCAGTGTTTCATCCAGGGCCGTATCTACTAAATTTGAAAGATATTAAAAAAGCTAAAGATGAGAACAAAGAATACTCTTTTTACATGGAAGGTATTGCTAATAATAAAAAAGTAGCTTCCCACCTGGAATTGGTGGATCAAATACGTCTAAGCATCGCTTCAAAATTAGGACTAAATGTCTTTGGTCTTAATGAAAGCCCTAATGAAGACCGCTGGAAGCTAATTATGGATCATTTAAGAGAAAAAGAAATTGAGAATAGTTATGATATAGACAAGTTGAGACGCATAAGGCATGAGTTTCTTAAGGAAATCAATGATTCAATTACATCAGCACAACATTGGCTAGATTACACCTATGGAGTTTCTAGAATTCCTGGTGAGACCCTCCAATCGGCAATAGGTAGAACGCCTACTTATCAAAAAAGATCAGTTCCACAACTTAGATATATTGAAGAAGATGTTCCAACGGGATTAATACCATTAAAAGCAATCGCTGAAAGATTAGATATCGATGTTTCTGCCATAGATAGTCTGATTGATTTATATGAACAGAACTTTTCGAATAATGATAGTAAAGAATGGAGAGATTTAAAAGGTTTTTCCACAGAATATATAATCAAATACTTAACGGGAGAATTTTTTGAAGTCGTTGATTAGAAGATAAGGATGTGTTAAATTGCAAAATTTGTTTATAGGACTTACTCTAGGCCAAGATCCACATACCGTGGGAATTCACAAGGCAGGTAAAATAGCAAGGTTGGCTGGTATAAATTATAAGATTTTACCTCCAGCAATGGATGATGATACAAAAATACGTACTATTTTGGATGAGAATCCTAAATATGTAGGTTTGAGCTATAGGCTTAGCGCAGATAAAGCTATAATGGAACTAGAAAAATTTCTCTATAAGTTAGAGCATTACGGATTATTTAAAGATAAAGAGAGAAGATTCTGTTTTGCTGGATTATTTCCAACCCTAAAAGCTATAAAATCCATTGGTCTAGATGCCAAATATAATTTGACATTAATGGGTTCTGACAAGGACATTGAAAAGAAGACAATCGAAACTATAAAGTTTTTGGGAGTTGATTCACAAGAAATACAAAATTCGATATTACAAACGATTTTAATAGAATCACAGCCAGTTAAATTTGATATTCTTGATCAGATAGCAAAAAGAGTAGTAGAAAATGATAACTATTTGACAGAAGAAGCTTTGAAGAAGCCAAGTGATTATGCTTTAGAATATTTCCCTCAAAGAATGAAGGAATCATCAATACCATTAATTAGAACACATTTTGGTATACCGGATGAAACTATTATACCTACGATAAAAGGAATAGAAACTATTGCAATTAACGGAGCAGTAGATGAAGTATCGCTAGGATCATCAGATTTATCACAACGTTTTTTTGGAAATGAAATTGCATTTAAAGAGCATAAGAATGATGGTGGGGTGCCATATAAAAACAAAGAAGATTTAAAGATGCTGTATACGGCTACAAGAAGAGGGAATTTTCCTTCAATTAAACCATACGCTCATGTGTATAATTTGAAATCTTTTGTAGATACATGTTTAGAAACAGGGATGCTCGTTGGTGCACACCAAGCAGTTCCACTATTTTGGTTTAGCGAATTAGATGGAAGAGGACCATTATCATTAGAGGAAGCTATAAATGAGCATATAGATACTGTTAAATATTTAGCTGGAAAAAATATACCAGTGGAAATGAATGATCCAAATCAATGGTCTTCTAGATATGTTCATGACACATTGTTTGTTGTTGATTATGCACTTATTGCTTCAGTTATGTATAATGCTGGAGTTAAGGATATGATTTTCCAACATCAATTTAATAAGCCCGCAGAAACAGGAGATTATGGAGATTTAGCAAAGATGGCAGCTGCTAGAGAAATCATTGAAATGATAAGGCCGGCTGAGAACACTTCAAATATCTATATGGAAACTAGAGCTGGTATTGAACATTTTAGTACAGATATGGAAGTTGCTAAATATCAGTTAGCAAGAACTACGCTGCTGCAAATGATTTTCAATCCCGATGTTATACATCTTGTAAGCTATTGTGAAGCGGATCATGCAGCTACAGCTGAAGATGTAATAGAAAGTTCAAAGATTGTTAGAAGAGCAGCAAAACTTTATAAACAAAATATAGGAGATTTGAAAGTATTAGTTAACAATGAGATTGTACAGAGCAGAAAAAGACATTTATTAGAAGAAGCTAAATATGTTTTATTAGAAATTGCTAAATTATCGCCTAATTATGCTAAAGGGATGACATTTAGGGATTTGTTTAAGTGTCTATCTGATTCAAAAGCTTTATACATGGCAATGGAAACTAAAATATTGAGTGCTCCAGGGATTACTCTTGAACAGTTTTCAAACCCAGATATGCTGACAAAGTCAAATAAGTATGGATTTATTGACTGTTATGAAAATTGGGAAGATAAGACTCCAATGAGTGAAGAAAAGAGAATTCGGAAACTAGTTTTGTAAAAAGTGGGGGGAATGGTATGAGCAAGCAAATATTTGTAACTAAATCTTCAATGCCAGAATTTGAAGAATATATTGAAGAAATAAGAGAATTGTGGGATACTCACTGGCTTACCAATATGGGAACAAAACATAAAAATCTTGAATCTCAGCTTCTATACTATTTAAATGTGCCCAACATAACTCTCTTTACTAATGGCCATTTAGCACTTGAATGTATAATTGCTGCCTTAGACCTCAGGGGAGAAGTTATCACAACTCCCTTCACCTTTGCATCAACAACACATGCAATTGTACGAAATGGTCTAAAACCAGTATTTTGTGACATTAATCCTGATGACTACACAATTGATGTGGAAAAGATTGAAAGCTTAATCACCGAAAAAACCTCTGCTATTATTCCTGTGCATGTTTATGGGAATGTATGTGATATTGAAGCAATCGATAGAATTGCTAAGAAACATAATCTCAAGGTTATTTATGATGCTGCGCATACTTT
>JAAYSY010000185.1 GCA_012518235.1 Bacteroidales bacterium | reverse complement strand
TGGAGGCAAAAGATGAGAAAGAGAAAAAACAATTACAATTGATTGAACGTCATGCTTTAAAATTAAGTGCATTAACTCGGCAAATAATTGATTTTAATAGAAAAGAGGCTGAAACTTCAGGGTTAATGTTCTCCAAAATAGAGTTAGTAGAGTTTTGTAGAACTTTATTTGCAGTATATGAAGACTCTTATAAATCAGAACCGCTTGAGTTTAAATTCACAGCTAATCAAGACAGTATTTTTGTAGAGGTAGATGTATTAAAACTAGAATCCGTAATTAATAATCTGCTTACTAATGCTTGTAGATATACCAAATCTGGTAGTATTGGATTGAACTTATATGTGGAAAATAATAAAAAAGTTCGAATAGAAGTCTGTGATACCGGTGTAGGTATTCCACAAAAGGAGTTACCATATGTTTTTGAGCGATTTTATCAATCTTCAAAAACAAAGGATGAAAAAGAAGGTACAGGTATAGGCCTTTCTTTAGTAAAATCTTATGTAGAACAACATGAAGGGCATGTTTCTATTGAGTCTCAAGAGGGTATAGGTACATGTATTTCAATTATATTACCAACAAAAGAGGATTTTGAATTTGAGACTATGATTGCTCAAGATAACAAAGATAACTTGGCAACTATATTAATAGTTGAAGATAATCAAGAAATATCAGATTTTTTATATCATTTATTAAATAATAAATACCATTGCTCTGTAGCTTATAATGGAAAACAAGGGCTTAAAAAAGCTATTGAGACAAATCCTGATTTAATTATAGCTGATGTGATGATGCCTATAATGGATGGGTTAGCTATGACACAAGAGATACGAAAACAGATTCCTTTATCAACAACTCCTATTATTTTATTGACAGCAAAAGATGATAGGCAAACAAAAATAGATAGTCTTCATTTAAGTGTGAATGCTTTTTTAGCTAAGCCTTTTGATCCCGAAATTTTACTATCACATGTTCAGCAACTTTTATTGAATCAGGAAAAGATAGAAAAGAAGATTCGATTAGAAGTACTTTCAACTCCTGAGGCGGTTGAAGTTGTTTCATCTGAAGAGCTTTTTTTATCTGAAATAACAGAGTTAATTGAGGATAGAATTAGTGACTCTCAATTAAATGTTTCACTGTTAAGTGAGCTGTCGGGCTATGGTAATAAGCAGCTATATAGAAAGACGAAACAATTAACAGGATTAACTCCTGTTGAGTATATCCGTTCTATTCGGCTAAAGAAGGCAGCCATGTTGTTGTGTAAAAAAAAGTTTACAATTTCTGAAGTGATGTATATGGTTGGGTTTTCTAGTCCTTCTTATTTTGCTAGGTGTTTTCAACAAGAATTTGGTGAAACCCCAAGTGAATTTATGGAAAAATATTAATGCATGTATTTAGGGTGGAACAGCCTTTTTGTGAGTTATTTATTTGTTTTGTCTAATTTGTATCTCTCTTTGTCTGATTTGTGACTTAAGCTATAAAGACTGTTTGTTATGTTTGCGGTGTATGAAAGCAAAACAAACAAAATCTTATACTATGCGAAACAAAGTCTTTATACTATTCTTTATTTTAGTTTCTTTTTTGTTTACATCTAGTGCTCAAGAAAACTTGTTTTATATAACTAAAACGGGAGAGTTAAGATGGAAAGAAACAGAAAAAGAGGCTTCCTTCTATGGTGTAAACTATACTGTCCCTTTTGCTCATGCTTATCGAGCATTAAATTATTTAGGACTGGATCATAAACAAGCGATTGATAAAGATGTATATCATATGGCTCGATTAGGATTTAATGCTTATAGAATTCATCTCTGGGATGTAGAACTATCGGATGCTAAAGGAAACCTAATTAATAATGAACACTTAGACTTATTAGATTATTTAATATCAAAATTGGAAGATAGAGGTATTTATGTTTTAATAACTGCTATGACTAATTTTGGAAACGGATATCCTGAAAGAAATATGGAAACCGATGGATTTTCTTACTTATACGATAAGTGTGAAGTTCATAGCAATGCTGAGGCTATCAAAGCTCAACAACGATATCTCTCTCAATTGGTAAATCATACCAATAGATATACCGATAAAAAATACAAAGATGATCCTTATATAGTCGGTTTTGAAATTAATAATGAACCTTGTCATCAAGATTCACCCAAGCAAACAAGGAGTTATGTAAATAAAATGCTAAGTGCATTGAAAAATGCTGGAAATAGTAAGCCTGTATTTTATAATGTAAGCCATAACTTATCTCATGTAAACTCTTATTTTGATACTGCAATAGATGGTGTTACTTTTCAATGGTATCCTATTGGTTTGGTAGCAGGTAAAACACGAAAAGGGAATTTTCTACCTGCAGTAGATAACTATTCTATTCCTTTTTCAAATTTACCTAACTACTCTAAAAAGGTTAAAGCTATCTATGAATACGATCCTGCTGATATTACTTATTCATATATGTATCCTGCTATGACACGTAGTTTTAGGACACAAGGATTTCAGTGGATCACTCAATTTGCATATGATCCAATTGATATTGCATGGGCAAATACAGAATACCAGACACACTTTTTAAATTTGGCTTATACTCCTAATAAAGCTGTAAGTATGGCAATAGCAGCTGAGGTGGCTTATAATGTTCCATTGTATAAAAAGTACGAATCCTATCCAAAGGATACTATTTTTGATGGATTTAGGGTTAGTTATAGTGGCGATTTAAGTGAGTATAAAAGTCTGTATAAGTTCTTTTACTCAAATACAACTACATCAGCCCCTCACTTGAATGATAGCTTGAAACAGATTATAGGTTGTGGAAATTCTCCAATAGTGAAATATGAAGGAACAGGAGCCTACTTTTTAGATCAACTTGAAGAGGGAGTTTGGCGTTTAGAAGTTATGCCTGATGCTATTGAAGTTAGTGATCCTTTTGAAACTCCATCTTTAGATAAAGAGGTGGTAACAGTTGCTTGGAATAGTTGGCCTATTCAAATTGAATTAAATGATTTAGGATTAAATTATAGTTATAAGGGACTTAATGAAAATAATGTTCTATTAGGTGAAGCTCAAGATAAAGGTTTTTTGGTTTCCCCTGGAGTTTATTTGTTAACAAATAAACAAAATGAGATTAAAAATAATTGGATGAAGGATTCAATTTGGAAAAATATAAAATTAGGAGAATATGTTGCTCCTAATTCTCATGCAAAGAGTTATTCTATTAATCATGAACCTTATTTAGTAATTGAAGAAGGAGACAGTTTGTGTCTTAATGCGATTGTTGTTGGATCACAATTACCTGATTCTATATTGATTTATAATGATAAAATTTCATTTTGGTCTGAATACAATCCTTATCTAAAAATGAGTCGAGTAGAAAACTATAAGTATCAAGCTATCGTTCCTAAAGATTGGATTAAAGAAGGTGTTTTTAGATATAATATGGTTGTTTTTTCGGAACAGCAGTCGATGGTTTTTCCAGGAAGAATAAAAGGACATCCTTTAGATTGGGACTATTATAAAAAACAGTATTGGGAAACAAAAGTTGTATCAAGTAATACTCCTATCGAACTCTTTAATGTAGTTGATGAGTATTCTCAACTAGATACTTATGCTATACCTGAAACTTCTACAGTTTCAAGAAGAATAAAAAATAATGCATTGAGTTTTTCTTTCAATATAAATGATGAAGCTTCTCGATTTTATTGGAAGAAGTATATACGCAAAGATGTGGAGGGTCGTCTTGCCACTTTAAATAAAACAACGCATTTAAAAATACAGTTGAACGGTGTAAAAGATATTACTCGTTTGAAGGTGGGATTCACCACTTCACTTGGCATAAGTTATACAAGTGAAGTGGCAGTAGACAAGAAGCAGATGATCCAGGTGGATTTGAAGACTCTTCAACAAGATAAATCAATATTATTACCAGCACCTTATCCTGTTTTTTTACCACGAGAGTTTGAATCAGATCAAAAAATACCTATTTCAATTCAAGATATTGAGTTTCTTGAACTATCAACTATAGATAGTATAACTGAGCAAGCTACAATAGCTATAGAAAGAATGTGGTTAGAGTAAAAAATAATAGAAATAAAACCTTAAAAATGGAATAATTATGAAAAAGAACCTATGTAATGTCAGACAGCTCATTGTGCGTTTTAGCTCAATTATGCTGTTGCTATTAGTCTTTTCTTCTATTTCTGCGCAAGTGAGAAAAATAGAAGGTACGATAAAAGATGAGTTTGATGAGGGTGTAATTGGTGCAGCTGTAAGAGTTTCAGGAACTACTACAGGTACTATTACCGATTTTGATGGAAAATACACTATTGATGTGCCTAATGATGCAAAACAGTTGGAGTTTTCGTTCTTAGGATATGAAACACAATTAGTAACTATAGACAATAAAAAAGTCATTAATGTGAAATTAAAACCAATGACTTTTGATATGGATGAATTAGTAGTTATTGGTTATGGAACGCAAAGAAAAGGAGATTTAACTGGTTCTATTAATAGTGTTAGTGATAAGGATTTTAGTTTGGGTTTGATAAGCTCTCCTGAGCAATTAATCAATGGAAAAGTATCAGGAGTTCAAATTATGTCGAATAGTGGCTCTCCTACGGCGGGGAGTTCAATACGTATTCGCGGTGGAGCTTCTTTAAATGCAAGTAATGAACCTTTGATTGTGTTAGATGGAGTTCCATTAGAGACTGGGGGGATTAGTGGAGCTGGCAATTTTATGAGCTTAATAAATCCTTCTGATATCGAAAGTATGACTGTACTTAAGGATGCCTCTTCTACAGCAATATATGGTTCAAGAGCATCAAATGGTGTTATTATTATTAACACCAAGAAAGGTTCTCATGATAAATTAAAAGTCAGTTTCAGCACTGTAAATTCAGTGCAAACAAGAACTCGTGTTCCTGATATGTTAAATAGGAATCAGTTTGTTGATGTTATAAAAGAGAATGGGAACTTAAGTCAGCAATCTTTGTTGGGTGATGTTTCTACTAATTGGAACGATGAAATATATAGAACTGCTTTTGGAACCGATAATAATCTAAGTTTATCAGGAAAGGTTCTTCCTAATTTTCCTGTACGTTTATCTGTTGGATATTACAATCAAAGTGGAATACTATTGCGTGATAATGCAGAACGATATACGGGGAGTTTATCATTGTCTCCTTCTTTTTTTGATAACTACTTGAAGTTTAATATCAACTTAAAAGGAACATTAAACAATAATAATTTTGCTAATAGTAATGCTATTTGGGCTGCATCTACATACAACCCTACTATACCTGTTTATTTAGAGGGAAGCGAATTTGGTGGTTATAATGAGGCTATTGCTGTAAATGGAAAGCCTGTTACAGGTGGAGTAAGAAACCCAAGAGGTTTAGTAAAGCAATACCATTCTAAAAGTGATGTGAAGCGTTTTATTGGAAATGTTGATGTGGATTACAAGTTTCATTTTTTACCTGAACTAAGAGTGCATACTACTCTTGGACTGGATCATGCTAAAGGTAAAGGAACTGTTTATGTTCCAGCTGAAGCAGCACAATACAATACTACAGCAGGTAGAGATTATAAATATGGACCACAAAAGAATATAAATCGTTTGTTCACTGCTTATTTAAATTATGCTAACTACTTTGAAGCTATACAATCGAATGTTGATTTTACAGCAGGTTATGACTATCAATATTGGAAGAGTACTAATGCAACTTATTCAGAGTTAAATACGCTAGGTGAAATTCAGTCTACAGCGGCTGCTACAGATCAGAGACACGTCTTATTATCTTATTATGGTAGATTAAACTATAACTTTGCATCTCGTTATATGTTAACTGCTACCATTAGAAGAGATGGGACTTCCAGATTTCATAAAGATTATCGTTGGGGTACTTTTCCTTCAGTTGCTTTAGCTTGGCGGTTGTCAGAAGAGAGTTTTTTGAGCAATATTGATGTTTTAAGCAACTTGAAACTCCGTGGTAGTTTTGGTATCACAGGGCAGCAAGATGGGATAGGTAACTATAGTTATTTACCTGTTTATACTCAAAGTCAAGATGGAGCTCAAGTGCAGTTTGGCGATCAATGGTATTATACGTATCGACCCGAAGCATATGTTGAAAATCTAAAATGGGAATCTACATCTTCATGGAATTTTGGGTTAGATTTTGGTTTTCTTCAGGAGCGGATTTCAGGTAGCCTTGATTATTATACACGAAAGACAAAAGATTTACTAGCTACAGTTCCAGCACCTGCAGGTACAAACTTTGATAAATCTATTCTTACTAATGTGGGAAACTTAGACAGTAGAGGGCTAGAATTTTCAATAAATGCTGTTGCTATTGATACTCCAGACTGGGGATTAGATATCAGTTATAACATGGCTTGGCAGAAAATGAAAGTCAAGAACCTCTCTTTAGTAGAGGGTGTAGCTACTACAAATACATTAGTAGGACCTGTTATTGATAACTACCAAGTACAAGTTTTATCTGAGGGATATGAACCTTATATGTTTTATGTCTATCGTCAATTATATGATGAACACACAGGAAAACCTATAGAGGGGGCATATGCTGATTTGAATGATGATGGGGTAATTGATTCAAATGATTTATATCGATATAAATCTCCAGCACCCGATTTTATTTTTGGTTTGAGTACTTCCTTGCGTTATAAAAATTGGAACTTGAGTATGGGGCTTAGAGCTAATGTTGGCAACTATGTTTATAATGGTATGGCTATGAATGCAGGAGCATGGAATACGGTAAGTTATAATGCTTATCAATTAAATAATCTATCAAAAAGTTATTTCAAAACAGGCTTTAAGAGTAGACAATACCTTTCGGACTACTATGTGGAAAATGCCTCATTCTTAAAAATGGATAATCTGAGCCTAGGTTATAATTTTGGACGGATTAACAATTTGTTTTCTTTGAATGTAAGTGCCATGGTCCAAAATGTATTTTGTATAACAAAGTATAGTGGAGTTGATCCTGAAGTGCCTAATGGTATGGATTTATCTTTTTATCCACGTCCTAGAACCTTCTCTATTAATTTAGGATTCGAATTTTAATTGCCTTAACAATCTAAAATAAAGAACAATGAAAACATTAAGATATATATTATTAATTATAACAGTTGGACTTCTTAGCTCCTGTTTGAGTGAGTTAGATCAATACCCAAAAACTGAGACGACCTCATCCGATGTATATGCTGAGGCCAAAAACTATAAAATGGTATTGGGTAAATTATATGCATCGTTTGTTACCACTGGACAAGAAAAAGAGGGAAATAATGATTTAAGTAGTAATAGTGGAGAAGATTATATGCGTTGTTATTTTAATCTTCAAGAGGCTGGAACTGATGAGTTGGCTTCTACATGGCTAGAGGGAGATAAGGTGGGAGATATTACGTATTTAACTTGGGATGAAAATGATCCCTGGGTATCAGATATGTATTATCGTATTTACTACACCATAGCTCTATGTAATGAGTTTATAAGAAATTCAAGTGATTCTCATATTGCTCGATTTACAGATGCTGAACAGCAAGATATTATAAATTATAGAGCAGAAGCTCGATTTTTACGAGCTTTAGCTTATTCTCATGCTTTAGATTTATTTAGAAATATTCCTTTTGTTTCAGAAAATGATCCTGTTGGCTCATTTATTCCTCCACGATATACAGGGAGCCAAGTATTTGAGTATGTTGAAAAGGAGTTAATCGATTTAGAAAAGGACTTGTTAGACAGATCGGAGTGTGAATATGGAAGAGCACCTAAAGCTGCAGCATATGCTTTATTAAGTAGATTATATTTAAATGCGGAGGTCTATATTGGAGAGGCTCGTTATACAGAGTGTATTAATTATTGTCTTAAGGTAATAGATGCTGGATATTCATTGGAAGATGATTATAGAAAACTATTTAATGCTGATAATCATAAAAGAACTAATGAGATTATTTTTTCTTTTCCTGTAGATGCTGAGCACACGGTGTCTTGGGGTTCTACTACTTATATTATTTGTGGATCGGTAAGTAATACGTCAGATTATCAAAACCCTCAAGATTATGGTGTGAAAGATGGCTGGGGTATGTTTAGAGTGAGAGGAGAGTTACCTGCTCTCTTTAACGAGAATGATAATAGAGCTTTGTTTTTCACAGAAGGGCAATCTCAGTACTTAGATGAATTGGACAATCAGAATTATGGCTATTTTGTAGAGAAGTGGACTAATTTAACTGACGCTGGAGAGGTAGCCTCTAACACTGTTGAAGGAGGTGTAAATACTGACTTCCCCGTTTTTCGTTTAGCCGATGTGTATCTTATGTTGGCGGAGAGTGTGATTCGTGGGGGTAGTGGATCTACAAAAGCTCAAGCTTTACGCTATGTAAATGATTTAAGACATCGTGCTTTTGGTGATGAATATGAAACAAATGGAAAACTAAAAGAATCAGAATTAACAAAGAATTTTATTTTAGATGAACGTGCTAGAGAACTTTATTGGGAATGCTCACGAAGAACAGATTTAATTCGTCATGATAAATTTACAACATCATCTTATGTTTGGCAATGGAAGGGAGGAGTAAAAGATGGAGTAGCAGTGGATAGTAAACGTAATGTTTATCCTATTCCTTCAACTGACTTAACTGCAAATCCTAACTTAAAAAATGACTAACCTCAAAAACTAATAATAATGAATATGAAAATAAATAATATCCTTTTACTCTGCTTTTTTTTATTACTGCTTTGGACTAGTTGTGAGGATAGTGGAGACAAATATTACTTGCTAGGTCTAGAAGAAAGTGACTTAATAGTAACTACTGATAAAGTTGTATTAACACAAGATAATTCTTCAGATATTGTTTTATCCTTGGCATGGACTAAAGGGACTTTATCTGTAAGCAACAATAAGGTTTCAGCCCCTGATGTTTATGATACATCTTTAGAAATCTCTTCTACTAAAGAGTTCTCCTCTTTAGTAGAAGTACGAGGAGAGAGTTTATCGATAGCTTTTACAGGAAAAGAGTTAAATGCAATTGCTAAAGAGTTAGGTGTTATACCCGATGTAGCTACTCCTATTTATTTTAGATTAAAAGGAAGTATTGGGAATAATATTCCTGCAGTTTATAGTGTGATCAAGGAGGTCTCTCTAGTATCTTATGAAATAGATATGTCTCGTGGGTTAATTTTAGATAAAGAGATGAATGATACGGGTCTATTCCTTTTCTCTGAAAATGAAGATGGAATATATCGTGGTTTTATGGGAGCTACTGCATGGGCCAACTTCTATATGCAAGAAGGTAATGGTACAACATGGGGGAATGATGGTGTGGATGGTGATGCTTTCTTGCTTTCATCTGAGGATGATCCTGAAAAGCGTTGGAATCTTTGGTTCCCTAGTGTTGGGGGTAGTTATTATGTCACAGTGGACACACAGAAAAAACTGTGGTCGGCTCTTAATTTACCCGAAATAAATATAGCAGGAGATTTAAGTGCCCAAATGGAGTTTGATCGTTCATCGAATAGTTGGTCTTATAGTTTTACTGCAGATGAGGCCAAAGAAATTACTGTTTCCTTAAGTGGGGTAGGTAAGTTGTTTGATTATTCAACTGGAGATCAAGACGAAAATTTGGCTATTTCAACACCATTTGGTTTCCAAAAGGAGGATAATGAATTAATTTTTGCTGAAGAACCAAGTAATTTTACTCTTGCTATACCTGAGGTGGGAGAGTGGACTTTGATACTCGATTTGAGTAATCCTTTAGAGTTGACTTGTAGTTTAGTTGCAGGAACAATAGAACCAGAAGTTGTTAATTCAGAAGTTTATCTTCCAGGTATAGATGATTTGTTAATAGGAGGTTGGAAATTTGAGTCTAAGTTGAGTTTGTTTAATGAAGATGATTTATCCTATGCTGGGGTTGTAAATGTGGATTCTGAATTTGGATATGGTATCTATTTAGAAAAAGACAATTGGGACGATTTTTATAAATTAGATTCTGGTGATCAATTAGATGGTAAACTACTAAAAGGAGCAGAAGATAATATACCCGCTCCTGCAAAAGGAACTTACTTTATAAATGTATCTCTAAAGAGTCTAAAATATAGTGTGCTGGCTCTTACTGAAAAGGTTTATGTTTCTGGATTAAACGATAGTTGGGATTTCAACACCACACTTGAAAAAACGCAAAATGATGGAATCTATTCAGGTGTTATATCTATAACTAAACCATCGGAATATGGTTTTCAAATTCACATAGATGATTCTTGGAATAACTATTTCGGAGGAGTTGAAGGTAAACTATATTATACAGGTGATAACCTTAAAGAGGATCAAACTCTTGATTTGGGAGAATACATATTAACGGTAGACTTTATTTCGGAGTCTTATGAAATAACTGCCATAACAAAATAAACTTATGAAATTTAGATCTATATCAATATTAGTATTTCTGTTACTATCAAGTATTTTCATTGCTTGTTCGGACGATGACGATGAGGCAACTATTGAAAAGCCTACTTATGATATGAGTGGATATGCTAAAGGAGCTGACGTGAGTTGGTTAACAGAGATGGAAGCAGCAGGTTATAAGTTTTATGATCAGCAAGGAAAATCAATGGAGTGTATGACTTTGTTACGTGAGTTAGGAATGAACTCTATTCGCTTAAGAGTTTGGGTTGATCCTGACAATGGATGGTGTAATAAAAACGATTTAATAGTTAAGGCTTGGAGAGCTCATCAATTAGGTATGCGTTTGTTGATTGATTTTCATTATAGTGATTCCTGGGCCGATCCTGGTAAACAAAATAAACCAGTAGCTTGGAGCGATTATAGTTTTGATGAGTTGAAAGAGGCTGTTTCTAATCATACGGTTGATGTACTTACAGGATTGAAGAACTTAGGAATTAGTCCTGAATGGGTTCAAGTAGGTAATGAAACAGGAAATGGAATGTTATGGAATGATGGAAAAGCATCGGAACATATGGACCAATACGCTGCTCTTTCTAATGCAGGTTATGATGCTGTTAAAAGTGTTTTTCCTGATTCTAAGGTGATAATTCATTTACAAGAGGGAGATAAGAAAGAATTATTTAATTGGTTGTTTAGTGGATTAAAAGAAAATCAAGGTAAATGGGATGTAATTGGTATGTCTCTATATCCCACGAAAGAGAATTGGAAAGAAAAGAATGATTTGTGTTTAGAAAATATAGAAGCTTTAATAAATCAATATCAAACAGAAGTAATGATCTGTGAAGTTGGAATGCCTTGGGATGAAGCTGAGACTTGTAAGCAGTTTTTAGAAGACTTAATAACAAGAACAAAAGAAGTAGCTCAAGAGAAATGTTTAGGCGTTTTTTATTGGGAGCCTCAATCTTATAAAAGTTGGAATGGCTATACTCTAGGTGCTTTCGATGAAAGTGGAAAGCCTACTGTTACTTTTGATGCTTTTAATTAAAACAATAAAATGGGATTTTGAAAAAATGAGAAGAATTAAATATTTAGTATTGCTATTATTGTGTTGCTCTATTGTTACTGTTGCTCAAAGTGTAAATAGAAAACATTATCTGCTTGATGATGGGTGGAGTTTCACTAAAGGTGATCCAAAGGAGGCTTATTTAAATGATTTTGATGATAGTACATGGGATTTGGTAACTATACCTCATGATTGGGCTATTTATGGACCTTTTGATAGGAAGTATGACTTACAAACTGTTGCTGTAACTCAAAATAATGAAACTATAGCTACGGTAAAAACAGGTCGTACGGGAGGATTACCTTACATTGGAGTAGGCTGGTATAGAAAAACTTTTGATGTTCCTTCTTTTAATTTAGATAATAATAAAGTGTCTCTATTATTTGATGGAGCCATGAGTGAGGCAGAAGTATATATAAATGGAGAAAAAATAATTTTTTGGCCTTATGGTTACAACTCGTTTCATTGTGATGTAACTGATTATTTGAATCGAGATGGACTTAATAATATTCTTGCTGTTCGATTGGAGAATAAACCTCAATCTTCACGGTGGTATCCTGGAGCTGGACTCTATAGAAATGTTCATCTAATTGTTACATCCAAACTGCATGTTCCTATATGGGGAACCTATGTAACAACTCCATATGTATCTAGTGAGTTTGCTTCTGTGAATTTAAAGACAACTATAAAGAATAGTGACGGAGAAGTTGTTCGTGTAGTTACTCATTTGCTAGATGCTGATGGTAAAGTTGTAGTGAGCAAGGATAACTCGTTAAAGATTAATCATGAAAAGCCTTTTGAGCAAAATTTTATAGTTGATTCTCCAAAACTTTGGTCCCCAGAGTCTCCTAATTTATATACAGCTCATTCTTACTTATATGTTAATGATGAGTTGTTAGATGAATATAAAACATCATTCGGAATACGAGATATCCGTTTGATAGCAGATAAGGGGTTTTATTTAAATGGTAAAAGGCGAAAGTTCCAAGGGGTTTGTAACCATCATGATTTAGGGCCCTTAGGTGCCGCAATTAATGTAGCTGCACTTCGTAGGCAATTAACTTTATTGAAAGATATGGGTTGTGATGCTATACGTACGGCACATAACATGCCTGCTCCTGAACTTGTTAAGTTATGCGATGAAATGGGGTTCATGATGATCATAGAGCCTTTTGATGAGTGGGATATTGCTAAATGTGAAAATGGATATCATCGTTTTTTTGATGAGTGGGCTGAGAAGGATATGGTTAATATGATTCATCATTTTAGAAATAATCCATCAGTTGTTATGTGGAGCATAGGTAATGAGGTACCAACACAATGTAGTGCAGATGGGTATAAAGTGGCTTCTTTTTTACAAGATATATGTCACAGAGAAGACCCAACTCGCCCTGTAACTTGTGGTATGGATCAGGTTTCATGTGTTCTAAACAATGGCTTTGCTGCTCTGTTAGATGTTCCAGGATTTAATTATAGAGCGCATCGTTATGAAGAAGCTTATAATAAACTACCTCAGAATTTAGTGTTAGGATCAGAGACTTCATCTACCGTTAGTTCTAGAGGAGTTTATAAGCTTCCTGTAGAGATTAAACCTGATGCTATTTATGATGATCATCAATCTTCCTCTTATGATTTTGAGCATTGTTCTTGGTCTAATTTACCAGATGAGGATTTTGCTTTAGCTGACGATTACGATTGGACTATGGGCCAATTTGTTTGGACTGGATTTGATTATTTAGGAGAACCTTCTCCTTATGACACTGATGCTTGGCCAAATCACAGCTCTATGTTTGGCATTATTGATTTAGCCAGTATTCCTAAGGATCGTTATTATTTATATAAAAGTATATGGAATAAAAATGAATCTACATTACATGTGTTACCTCATTGGAATTGGGAAGGTTATGAAGGGGAAATAGTCCCTGTATTTGTTTATACTAATTATGCTAGTGCTGAACTTTTTGTTAATGGCAAAAGTTATGGCGTTCAAATAAAGAGTAGTGAGAGTTTACAACACCGTTATCGTTTAATGTGGATGGATGTAGTGTATGAACCAGGTGAGTTGAAAGTTATTGCTTTTGATGACAAAGGGAATATAGTTGAAGAGAAGATTGTGAGGACTGCTGGTAAACCTCATCGTATTGAGTTAACTCCTGATAGAAAAACATTAACTAGCGATGGTAAAGATTTAGCATTCATAAATGTTAAAGTTGTTGATAGAGAGGGTAACCTTTGCCCTAAAGCTTCGAACTTAATAAAGTTTGATGTAAAAGGGAGTGGATTTTATCGTGCTTCAGCGAATGGAGATCCAACTTGCTTGGAGCTTTTTCATAAGCCTCAAATGTCTGCTTTTAGTGGACAGTTGACTACTTTAGTTCAAGCAATGAATAAGGAAGGAGTAATTGAAGTCAGGGCGTCTAGTAAAGGATTGAAGTCTTCTACTTTGAAAATTAGTGTAAAGTGATTGGATTAATAGAAGGTAAAAATAGGTAGAAAGAATTAAAAAATTAGGCAAATGAAAATCCCCTTGTACAAAATATACAATGGGATTTTTACTGACACTGTCTCAGCAAGTGTGTAAGTAAATTAAGCTTGGGTTGGGTTTTCGTTATAACCTGACCCTTTCTTTGTAAATAATTAGGAACTGATTTAAAATGATGCCCCAGTTCCTGATAGGCATTGACCACTTTTTAGTGGCCTCCCTAAGGGCTAAATATACTGATTTTATCACATAATCATCCGTAGGGAACGATAATTTATTCTTGGTATACTTTCTAATCTTACCATTTAGATTTTCGATTAAATTGGTGATATAGATAATTTTTCTTATTTCTACGGGGTACTCAAAGAACACTGTAAGTTCCTCCCAGTTGTTCCTCTAGCTCTGCACGGCATAAGAGCATTGGAGTCCCACTTTGCTGCAAGGTCCTCTAAAGTGGCTGCTGCAGCCTCCTTATTAGGTGCATTATAGATATTCTTCATATCTGAGGTAAACTGTTTTTTGTCTTTCCAAACCACATATTTACAGGCATTGCGGATTTGGTGTACGATGCAGATTTGTGTCTTAGATTCAGGGAAAACGGTACGAATCGTATCCGTAAATCCATTTAAGTTATCCGTTGCAGTAATTAAGATATCTTCTGTGTCACGGGCTTTTAAATCGGTTAAAACACTCATCCAAAAGGCTGTGGATTCATTTTTACCTAGCCAAAGTCCCAGGACTTTTTTAAGCCCATCACGTCTTAATCCCACAGCAATATAAATGGTTTTATTTATTACTTTAGGGCCCTCCCTGACTTTAAATACAATGCCATCCATCCAAACAATAAGGTATACAGGCTCTAAGGGTCTATTTTGCCAAACTACAATATCAGCAGTAACAGCATCTGTTATACGGGAAATCGTGGAAGGAGAGAGGTTAAAATCATAGACTTCTCTAATTTGCTCTTCTATATCCGACACGCTCATTCCTTTGGCATAAAGAGAGATAATGACGTTCTCTAGTCCTTCGACCATACTTTTACGTTTGGGTATAATCATAGGATTGTAGCTGGCATCTCGATCCCTAGGAACTTTTATCTGCTCATTACCAAAACTAGTTTTAATAGTCTCCGTAACCGTATTCATTACGGCTATTATTCTTTTTTTTAGGACTATGCTTATCATAATCTAAATGAGCATCTAGCTCACCTTCGAGCATCTTTTCAACACCCCGCTTTTGAATTGACTTTAAAAAGTTGTTTAGTCCTTCACCTGTTTTGAACTGTTTGAAGAATTCATCGGGAATTAAATCTTTTGTTTTCATAAATGTCTAAGTTTCTTATTATATATATAACAACGGCTCAGGTGAAATTGTTACCCAAGCCGTTCTTTTTAACTTACATACTTTATGAAAAAGTGTCTTTTTACTATTAAAAACTTTTATGTTTATCTTCTATTTATTTGAGTTTAGGCATCTAATTGTTCATGCATAGCAGCTGCAGCTTTTCTACCATCACCCATAGCTAAAATAACAGTAGCACCTCCACGAACAATGTCTCC
>JAAYSY010000184.1 GCA_012518235.1 Bacteroidales bacterium | reverse complement strand
TTCTAAATAAAAGCTTATGTTAGCGTTTCTTTTAAGTAAGTCTAATGTATTTATAAAATAAATCTAAAAGACTAGATATGACCCTAAAAAACCATTTGAATATTTGTCTTGTTTTTTTCTGTTTAATGCTTGTATTCTCTTGTACAACAAGCAAGAAGAAATACATAGTTGGTGTATCTCAGTGTAGTGATGATGAGTGGAGACAGCAAATGAATAGAGAGATTCAGACAGAAGCATGGTTTTATGATGAGGTTGATGTTGAATTTAGAATAGTTAAAGATAACACATTAGAGCAGGAGGAGGATATTCGTTATTTTATGGATAAAGGTGTTGACTTATTAATTGTATCTCCAAATGAAGCAGCACCTTTGACTACAATAATAGAGCAAGTATATGATGCTGGGATACCAGTAATGGTTGTAGATCGGAAAATATTATCAGATAAATATACCGCTTATATAGCAGGTGATAACTATGAGGTTGGGAAAGAAGTAGGAGGATATATAGCTAATATGCTTCAAGGTTCGGGTAATGTTGTTAGTATTTCAGGACTTAAAAGTTCCACTCCTGCAATTGAAAGACATCAAGGATTAATGAGTATTCTTAAGCAGTTTCCAGACATAAACTTATTATGTAATGAAGATGCTGGTTGGTTGAAAACTAATGCTTATGAAGTAATGTTATCTATTCTTGATTCATTTTCTGATATTGATGTGGTCTTTGCTCAAAACGATCGTATGGCAGCAGGAGCTTATCAGGCTGCGTTAGAGAGGGGTAGAGTAGAAGATATTCAATTTTTAGGAATTGATGCACTCCCTGGTGTTGGATATGGAATAGACCAAGTATTGCAGGGACGATTAGACGCTACTTTTATTTATCCAACAGGAGGAGATCAGGTGATGCAGCTTGCAATGAGGATTTTAAAGGGCGAAGATTTTTCTAGAGAAACAATACTAAATACAGCTGTTATAGATTATACAAATGCTAGAGTTGTCGATTTGCAAACTAAACAAATTTCACAATTAGATTCTAAAATTGAACGATTGAATGATCAGGCTGTTTTTTATTTAGAAAGGAGCTCAACTCAACGTATTATTCTTTTAGGAAGTTTAATAGTAATCCTATTAGTTGTAGTTCTTTTAATAGTGGTTCTAAACTCATTAAAATCTAAGAGTAAATTAAATAATGAGTTATCGTTAAAAAATGAAGAATTATTAAATCATAGAAATCAACTTTTACTATTATCAGAACAATTAGAAGAGGCAACTAATGCCAAGTTGATGTTCTTTACTAATATATCTCATGAGTTTAGAACACCCTTAACACTCGTAGTCGATCCGATTTCTGTTCTTCTTGAGGAAGGAGAATTAAGTACTAAACAAGAAAAACTATTAGCTCTTGCAAAAAAGAATTCTACTATTTTAGTTCGATTAGTCAATCAAATACTAGATTTTAGGGAGTATGAGAATAACCAGTTAGGTTTTAATCCCCAGTCAATAAATATAGAGAATGCATTTAATGAGTGGAACGATTCATTTGATATTGCTTCAAAG
>JAAYSY010000183.1 GCA_012518235.1 Bacteroidales bacterium | reverse complement strand
CATTCTCTCAATATTTATCAAGTGATCTTTTTGTCGGTATAAAGAAAGGATTTATCTATGTTACCAATAATGAACTTATATATAAAGACTTAGGTAATAAAATAGATAAAACTATGAAAGGCGAACCGATTACTAAAAACTTAAAAGGTAAACGATTCTTTACTACTTTTAACTTTGAGGAAATATTAGATCTGCCTTTTATTAAATTAATGACTTTACTTGGAAACGATAAAACAAAAAACAACATTGAAAATGCTTCTCATTTTACACACTTAGATATTCTAAATGAGGACAAGAGTGACAGTTTTGAAATTATTCTCTATCAAAGCGATACCAAACAAACTGTGTTGGAACTCTTCTTAGATCGTATAAAGAACATTTTACCGATTGCACAATAATGGAATATATTGAATTACAAAACACACTTCCTGAAGCTTTCAAGCAACAAAATATAATGCAATCGGATATATGGCACCAAGTATTTCGTTTTCAAAAAAACAAAATATACTTGATTAAAGCTGTTTCTGGAGCAGGAAAGTCTTCTCTTTGCTCTTACTTGTACGGAGAAAGGAAAGACTACCAGGGAATTATCACATTTGACAATTCAAATATATCCTCATTAAACGCTAAGGATTGGACTACTATTAGAAGAAATAATATTAGCCAAATATTTCAAGACTTAAGATTATTTCCTGAATTAACAGCTCTAGAAAACATTCAAATAAAAAACAACCTTACTAGAAGAAGAAAAAGGAAAGAGATTGTCAACTGGTTTGAACGACTAGGCTTAGCAGAACACATAAAAAGACCTGTAGGAAAGCTATCATTTGGACAACAACAACGAGTAGCTTTTATTAGATCTTTATGTCAGCCCTTTGACTTCATATTATTAGATGAACCCGTTAGTCATCTTGATAAAAACAACGCTAATGAGATGTCTAATATATTATTAGAAGAGTTTGAAAAAAACTCTTTTGGAGTCATTGTAACCTCAATAGGTAGAGACTTAGAACTTCCCTACGATTATATTATGAATTTATGAAACTACTCTGGAAACTCCTAAAAAAACCAATAAGCGTAAGCCAAATGGTTGGTTTTATTTTAGCTAATATTATAGGTATAACAATAATACTACTTAGTATTCAATTTTATAGAGACATAAAACCTATTTTTTCTAACAATGACTCTTTCATGAGTCAAAATTATATAGTAGCGACAAAAAAGGTAAGTACTTTAGGATCAATAAGTAATAAAAGTAACCTATTCACTAAAAGTGAAATACAGGAGCTACAAAATCAAGAATTTTGCAATCACCTTGGTGTATTCACGCCCTCTTTATTTAAAGTATATGCAGGACTGTCAATAGAAAGTAAAGGGATTCGATTTGGTACAGATCTATTTTTTGAATCAGTACCCAACGAGTTTATTGATGTATCTTTAGAGAACTGGAGTTTTAATTCCTTAGATAACAATAAAATCATCCCCATTATACTTCCTAGAAACTACTTAAACCTATACAACTTTGGATTTGCAGAAAGTCGTAATCTGCCCAAATTATCGGAAGGTATGGTTGGTATGGTACAGCTAGATGTACACCTTACAGGTAATGGAAGAAAGGAGGTACTTAAAGGAAATGTTATTGGTTTTTCTAATCGAATAAATACAATATTAGTTCCTCAACAGTTTATGGATTGGGCTAATGAAACATTTAGTGCTGAAAAACAAAAAAATCCTTCACGTATTATTATTGAAGTAGATCAACCTGCTAATCCAGCTATTACAGAATACTTTCAATCTAAAGGATATGAAGCAGAATCAGGTGCTTTAGATGATAGTAAAACAACTTATTTTCTTAAGGTCCTTATAGGTCTTGTTTTATTTATAGGCTTACTAATTAGTCTACTATCTTTATATATTCTCTTGTTAAGTATTTTCTTGCTAATACAAAAAAGCACTGACAAAATACGTAATCTACAATTGTTGGGGTATACTTCTAGGCAAATAGCTCTTCCCTACCAATTACTTATGATTATCACAAACTCAATTTCTTTTGTGATATCTATCGTCGTTATGTATTGTTTAAGAGCATATTACATACAAGAAGTACGACCTCTTATCCCCTCTTTATCAAGTGATTTTCCTACTTCTATTATAATATTAGCCTCAACATTATTAATTCTAGTTGTTGTAGTAAATGGTATACTAATAAAACGACAAATTATAAAAACAGAATAAAAAATAGTAGTCTCAAAAATCAATCCTTTAAGTACTAATATTTCTTAAGTAATTATAGAGCAATATTTACTTAAATAAATCTTCCCCCCAATGTGTTGTTTCTTCCCTTTTCTCTCGATCTCGAATTTCTTTTGCCTTACGAGCATAAATAATTAAACGTAAAGAATAATCATACGTTATGTAATTCCACATCCAATTT
>JAAYSY010000182.1 GCA_012518235.1 Bacteroidales bacterium | reverse complement strand
CTGTGAAAAGTAGAATATTTTTTACACGTCAAAAGCTAAGAAAAGACTTGAAAGATTTTTTATAAATAATAAAACTGTATAAATCAATAGAAATAGTGTCTCTAAGTTGAGAAGCTATAAAATAAATAGAGTGAGCAATTCGTTGCTCACTCTATTTATTTTATAGCTTATTTAATTCTCAATATTAAAAACCTTGCTCTGCATTTTCTATCATTTTTTGGCTAGCATACATAAATACTTCTACTCTTCTATTTTGAGAAGCAGTTAACGATTCATCATATTGATCAAATCCTACACCTTCTACAATTTGGAATTGGGCAGGTAAAACACCATTTCTTTGTAAAAAGCCTTTTACTGCTTGAGCTCTTCTGTTAGACACTGTTTGATTCGCTTCGTATGTTCCTACTTTATCTGTGTGACCAATAACGGCTATATCAATTGTAGGATCTTGTTTAAGTAGCATTGCAAAATCCTTTAGTGAATTTTGAGAAGCAGGGCTTAAAGTAGATGAGTTGAATTCAAATAAAATACCAGAGTCAAAAGTAACTTTAACAGCAGCTAATCCATTATTATCTTCAACTTGCTCAACTTGAGCTCCTTCTATTTTAGCAGCCTCTGCCGCTTTTTTATCCATTTTGTTACCTATAATAGCACCTGCGCCAGTACCTACTGCTGCACCTACTGCCGCACCAATAGCTGCACCTTTACCTTTGCCAGCAATTCCACCTATGACAGCACCTAATGCAGCACCCGATCCTCCACCAATAGCCGCACCTTTGCCTTTGTTGCTTTCCATCATAGTTCCACAACTAGCTAATAGTACAACTACACTTAATAATAATGCTGAAATTCTCATTTTCTTCATACTCTTTTTTTTAATTTGTGTTTATTATTGATTTGTGTTTAATTCAAAATACAACAATAAAACATTGATTCATGTTTATTGTTCTTATTTTTATTCTTTTTAATATATTTCTTATATAAGTTATGTCATATGTTATTGAGTGTCTTTTTGCTTGAGTTGTTCTTTGTCTAATGGTTCATTTAGATATATGTATTTTCCACTTATACTTGCACCACCAGAACAAAAGTAATAAAGCAAATTCTTATCTTCTTCTTTTATTGTGCTAATGGCTATTTCATTGTTTTGTTTGTGAAACAGAATTTCTTTATTTTCATACGTTGCCATTAATTTTTCGTTAGAAAGAATTTTGGCTTCTGATTCAAAAGAACATGTAGGCTTTTTTATATCACTTCGCGATTGGATAGTAATCCAACACGTACTATCAGTCAGTGCTTCAATACTTACCACTGTCCAATCGTATCCATCTTGACGTTTGTGGTATTCCTGCGTTACATAATTTCCAATCCAGCTAGATACTGTTACTTTTGAGTTTTCTTTTTTATTGTTCTTACATGAAGAGAAAAAAGTAGCAATTATGATAAAAAGAACTAAGAGTGAGAGATTTTGTTTTGTCATATTTTTATTGGTTATCTGTGGTATCCTTCTTTTAAAGAGAGCGAAAATAGCCTATTTAATCTTTTTATATTATGTTTTGATAAGGTTTATTTATTAATAAATCATAAGTGATATGTTGTAGTCTCCTTTATTGATGAATATATAGGGTGCAGTTATTATAAAACAAATGGTCAAGCATTATGTTCTCATCTTTTTTTAGCCCATCTTTTTTGAAGTTCTACTTTATTTGTGGTTTTTTATATAAAATCTTTGCTGTTTAGTGTAATTAGATCCTATTTACACTTTATTTTTTTATGGATTTAAAAAGCACAGGTATTGTACTAACTTAACCAGATTTAACCCAAAATATTTTAGCTTGTTTAAACGAACGTTTAAATTTGAAATTGTAAAAAAGTAATGGAATAATGGAAGTAAAACAAAACATTCCTGATGTGAAAGATAGGATACTGGAGGTGTCTCGTAAGCTGTTTATTAAAAATGGATATAATGGAACGAGTGTTCGAGATATTTCAACGGCTTCTAATACCAATATTGCTCACATAAAATATTACTTTGATTCAAAATATAATTTATTTGAAATAATTTTTGAAGAGGCTTTTGATGTTTTAGTTAAAAGGATAGAGCAGATCATATTAAAGGATGAACCTTTTTTTGATTTAATAAAGGATTGGATAGATACTTATTATGAAATACTATTTGAGTATCCAATGATTCCTATTTTTTTATTGAATGAAGTAAATCAGAATCCTGAACGCTTGACGGATAGAATGCTAAAACGGCAACCTATTCAGTTGTTCGATTATTTGTCTATGCGTGTAGAGAAAGAAGTTGAAAAAGGAACAATAGTGAAAACCTGTCCATTAGATCTTGCTTTAAATGTCTTGTCTTTATGTGTATTTCCATTTATGTTTGGACCTTTAGCGATACGAGTTGCAGATAAATCTAAAGATGAGTATTCTAAAGTTCTTCAAGATCACAAAGAATATGTTATTGATTTTGTAATAAAGGCATTAAAGCCATAATTATAGATTAAAAGAACGATTAATATACGAAATGAAAGCTAATACTATTTATAGAATTGGAATTGATGTAGGGTCAACTACTTTAAAAGTGGTTATACTAAATTCTGCAGATGAAATTGTATATAAAGTTTATAAAAGGCATAAAGCAGACTTTAATAAGATTTTCATAGAAGAATTAGAGAAGATTTCATCCCAATTTGATGGCTCAAAATTGACTTTAGGAATTACAGGTTCAGCTGGTATGGGAATTTCTGAGCGTACAGGAATTCCTTTTGTGCAAGAAGTTGTAGCTTCTATTGAAGTGATTAATAAAGTATATCCCAAAACGCATACTATGATTGATTTGGGAGGAGAAGATGCTAAAATAGTTTTCTTCGATCAAGGGAAACATCCCGACATTAGAATGAATGGGAGTTGTGCTGGAGGAACAGGTGCTTTCATAGATCAAATGGCAGACTTAATGAATGTTTCTGTTGAAAAACTAGGTGAGTTGGCTTTGAAACATGAGAAAATATTACCCGTTGCTTCTCGTTGTGGTGTGTTTGCTAAAACTGATGTTCAAAATTTGATGTCTCGTAATGTACCTCATGAAGATATTTCTATGTCAATTTTGCAAGCTGTTGCCTTACAAAGCATTACTACTTTGGCTAGAGGTCGGGAGATAAAACCTAAAATATTGTGTATCGGGGGCCCATTAACTTTTATTCCTGCATTGCGAAATGCGTTTAAAGATGTTTTAAATATAGCATCAGAGGATTTATTGCTTCCTGAAAATAGTGAATTTTTTCCTGCCTGGGGTGCTGCTTTAAATAATCATGAGGATAAAAAAACAACCGACTTAAATGAAGTTATTGCACAACTTAAAGTGAAAAAGGTAGATAGGGAAGATGTTCTTAATCCATTGTTTACCTCCAAAGAAGAATATGAAAAGTGGAAAAAAACTAGAAGGATTAAACCATTAAAAAAACAGCCTCTTGGAACACAAAAAGAGATAAACTGTTTTTTAGGTATTGATGCAGGTTCAACGACTACAAAAATTGTTGTCATGAATGAGTCAGCTGAAATAATATTCTCTTTTTATGGAAGTAATCAGGGGAACCCGCTAAAAAAAGTAGTTCATGGGTTAGAGCAGTTTAAAAGTGAGGCAAAGAATAAAGGAGTGACTTTTAAATTCTTAGGATCTGCTGCTACTGGATATGGTGAAGACTTAATAAAATCTGCTTTGAATTTAGATTTTGGTGTGGTTGAAACTATGGCTCACTTATCGGGTGCACAATATATAGACCCAGAGGTCTCTTTTGTTTTAGATATTGGAGGTCAAGATATGAAATCCATTTTTACTAGAGAGGGTGTAATATCAAATGTTGAGTTAAATGAGGCTTGTTCGTCGGGTTGCGGTTCTTTCTTACAGAATTTTGCATCAACAATGCAAATAACATTAGATGAGTTTACTGAGGCAGCTTGTTCTTCTGTATATCCAAGTGATTTAGGATCACGTTGTACGGTTTTTATGAACTCTAAGATTAAACAATCTTTACGTGAAAATGCCTCATTGGGAGATATATCAGCTGGGTTAGCCTACTCTGTTATTCGAAATTGCTTATTTAAGGTCTTAAAAATTGAGAACTTAAACGATTTAGGTGAACATATTGTAGTTCAAGGTGGTACTTTTCGTAATGATGCAGTCTATAGGGCTTTAGAACTATTGTCTGGAAAACAGGTAAGCTCTACTGATACACCTGAATTAATGGGGGCCTTTGGTGCAGCTTTATATGCTGTGAAAATGTGGAAAAAAAATGGCTATGAAACTAAATTTACTGGAGCTGAAGCATTGCCAGATGTAACGCATATTGATAGTCGTGAGTTAGAGTGTAAAGGATGTACTAATAAATGTTCTATTCTTCGATTTAAATTTGAAAATGGTAATGTTTGTTATGCAGGAAATAAGTGTGAAAAGATATTTTATAATAAACAAACAGCACCTAAAAAAGGATATAATGCTTTTGATATAAAAAATGAGGTGTTATTTGATCGAAGAACCGAAAAGAAGCCTACGATTAAAGAAAAGATAGGAATTCCTAGAGTTCTAAATCTTTATGAAAACTTTCCTTTTTGGTGTACTCTATTAGGAGAGTGTGGATTTGATGTAATCCTTTCTCCTGAGTCCACCTATTCTATGTATAGAAAGGGAGTAGGATATGTTATGTCTGATAATATCTGTTTCCCTGCGAAAGTGGTTCATGGTCATATTCTTGCATTACGGGATATGGGAGTAGATAGAATTTTTTATCCCATGGTAGTTAAAGAAGAAAGAGAGTTCGATAATACATCTAATAGCTTTAACTGTCCAGTTGTTAGTGGCTATCCTGATGTTATTCAGAGTTCTATGGACCCGTCTAGTCAATATAATATTCCTTTAGATAAGCCCGTTATTAACTTTAGCGACTCTAAAGCTTTAGAAAAGGCATGCTATGAATATGTTTCTTCTTTTGGTGTATCACAGGGCGACTTTAAAAGAGCTTTCATTTTGGCATTAGAAGAACAACAAAGGACAGAAACACAATTAAAAACTATGCAGGAGGAGGTTCTAAAGAATTCTTTAAGAAGCCATGATTTAGTTTTTATATTGGCTAGCAGACCTTATCACTCTGATCCTTTAATACATCATAAGGCAGGTCAAGTGTTATCTGATCTTGGAGTTAATGTTTTGACTGAAGATGTGTTTAGAACTAGTAATACAAGTCATTTTGATAATTTAAATATGGTTTCACAGTGGTCTTATCCTAATCGTGTTACGCAAGCTGCTATGGAAGTCGCTGAGTTACCTCAAAATGTACAACTAGTTCAATTGAATTCTTTTGGTTGTGGACCAGATTCGTTTTTAATGGATGAGGTAGGAGAAATTTTGAAGAATGCTGGCAAAAACCATACTGTTTTGCGTATTGATGAAATTGCAAGTCCAGGTTCTATGAGACTGAGGCTTCGTTCGTTGATTGAATCATTGAAAGTAATGGATTCCAAATTAACAGCTTGTAATGGTACATGTAAAAAGGAATATATTGGTTATGAAACTATATATACAGAAGAAGATAGAAAGAAGACGGTCTTAGCACCTTGGTTTGCTGATTTTCTTTCTCCTTTTATACCTGCAGTGGGTGAGTTAGCTGGTTATAAAATAATAAATCTACCTAAGCCCAATCGAGAATCTGTAGATGTTGGTTTAAAGTATAGTCATAATGAATTGTGTTATCCTGCAACAATTATTATTGGAGATATGATTAAGGCACTTCAGTCGGGTAAGTACGACTTAAATGATATTGTTGTAGCTATTACGCAAACTGGCGGTCAATGTAGAGCTACTAATTATGTTTCACAGATTAAAGGAGCTATGAAAAATGCTGGTTTTGCTGATGTTCCTGTAATCGTTGCAGCTATAGGAGATGTCTATCAAAATGAGCAAGAAGCATTTAAAGTTCCTGTTTTATGGATTCTGAATATTCTTGTTTATACGCTTTTGTATGCTGATGCCTTGCAACAAATGTATAGTTTGACCTTGGTGCGAGAAAAAGAAGAGGGAACCTCTCAACGATTATTTGATCTTTATGTTGATTTGGGAATTGAAGCAATTAAAAAAAATGACTCTAAGTTGTTGTTGAAGTATTTACGACAAGCTGTATTAGACTACAATAATGTACCTATTTATGATAGGGAATTTAAGAAAGTAGGATTCATTGGTGAGATTTATCTGAAATACAATAATTTTGGACAAGCACATTTAAGGGAATGGCTTCGTTCTAAAGGTATGGTTGTAGTGACTCCTCCTGCATTGGACTTTGCTATGCAATATTTTGTGAATTCAAAAGTTAATGCAAAAAATGGAGTTGCTCGAGAAGGTTTATTAGAGCAGTTTTTGAGTCCTCTTTTTCTAAAATGGATGAATCGAAGGATAAGTAAAGTTGATTCGGTGATTAAAGACTTTCGATTTTATACTCCTTATGAATCAATATTTAAAAAAGCTGAGTATGCTTCTGAAATATTAGACTTATCCAATCAGTTTGGTGAGGGTTGGGCTATTGCTGGCGAAGTTGCCTCTTTTATGCGAGAAGGTATTGATAGAATAGTATGTGTACAGCCTTTTGGTTGCATTGCAAATCATATTGTAGCTAAAGGAATAGAAAAGCGTTTGAAAAAATTTTATCCTAATCTGAATATTTTATATCTAGATATTGATGGAGGTATGGCAGATGTAAATTTACAAAATAGGTTACACTTTTTAATTAGTTAATAAGACTAATAATAAAAGAAAGAAAACGGACGATTTTAGTTTCTAATTTAACTAAGATCGTCCGTTTTTATTTGAAGTAAAGTGTGTTTATTTTAATTCAATATTGGTTTCTATAACCGGAGTTTCAATGCCATTATTTCGCTCAACCATAGATTTTAATAGAGTAGGTTGGTCAAATTTTAAAGGTTCTGTGTATAAGTTACTGTTGCTTGTAGGTGTAGAACCATCTGTAGTGTAATAAATAGGAGCATTATCTACTGTTGTTAGTTTAACTGTAGCTGTTCCATTTTCTTTATCTATAGAAATATCACTTATTACATCAAAACCTCTTGTTGAATAGTTGAATCCTTTGGCTTTGTAATAATTCATCATTCTAGGAAGTCTCTCGATAAAAGAGCTATAGTCTCTTTTATCTTGATTAGTCCATTGAACTTCTGATAGAGCATCCATTCGAGGTAAAACCATATATTCAGCATGAGATGTGGTTGGTACATATTCTGTCCATAAGTTAGCTTGTACACCTAAAATGTGTTTTGCTTTATCTGCAGGAATTTCATCAGGTATAGGATTAAAAGAGTATACTTTTTCTAATGGTACATAGCCTCCAATACCAAAAGGTTCAGTATCTGTATATTTAGTTTGATAATAATCAAAATAGAAGTGACTTGTTGGAACCATAATTACATCATTCCCTTGATTAGCAGCAATGATACCACCGTCAATACCTCGCCATGACATAACCGTTGCATTAGCAGATAATCCACCTTCTATAATTTCATCCCAACCTATAATTTTTTTGCCTTTAGTTGCTAAGAATTTTTCAACGTGGGTCGTAATATAACTTTGTAGTTTTTGTTCAGCAGTATGTTTACTATCTGCTTTGATATTAAGTTCTTCTATTTTAGCTTGACATTTCTCACACTCTTGCCATCTTACTTTAGGACATTCGTCGCCACCAATGTGTATATATTCCGATGGGAATAAATCTGCTATTTCTGTTAAAACGTTTTCTAAAAAAACAAGAGTCTGTTCGTTACCAGCACAAAGAACATCATCAAAGATACCCCATTCTCTAGCCACTTGATAAGGCCCTCCTGTACAACCAAGTTCAGGGTAAGCGGTTAAAGCAGCAAGCATATGGCCAGGTAAGTCTATTTCAGGAATTATGGTTATAAAACGATCGTTAGCATAGGCTACAACATCTTTTATCTCCTCTTGTGTATAATAACCACCATAACTTTTTCCATCATATTCTCCTGTGTTTTTTCCAATAACAGTTTCTGTTCTCATCGACCCTTTTTCTGCTAATTCTGGATACTTTTTGATTTCCACTCTCCAGCCTTGATCATCTGTTAGATGCCAATGAAAGCGATTCATATTGTGTAAAGCTAGTAAATCAATATATTGCTTTATAAATTCCACAGGAAACATATGACGAGCAACATCTAGCATCATTCCTCGATGTTCAAAGCGAGGATAGTCTGTTATAGTAACAGGGTTAAAAACCACTTTTGCTACTTGAGGGGTAGTGTCTATTGATTTACGTAGTGTTTGAATACCATGAAAAGCTCCTGCTTCAGAAGCTCCATTGATTTCTATTAGATCTTTACTTATTGATAATTGATAAGCCTCCAAGTTTTCATGATCAAAATTTGATTTCAACACAATGGTATTTGATGTATTTGCATCAGTATTTTCTTTAATAGGTAGTTTGATTCCTGTTGAAAATGTAATGTAATCTGAAAGGAATTGGGCTGAGCGTTTCATGTTTTCATTGTTTGCATCATAAACAATAGAAGTACTATTCGATAATATAAAGGGGTTTCCATCTTGTTTTACAATCTGTTGTGGTAATGGAATTACATCATATGATGCTGTTATTTCTTTGTTTTCACAACCCGTAAAAAGGAAGACTCCTATTATTAATAGAGCAATTAGTGTTAGGTTTTTCAATTTCATGGTACGTTTTTTAATCTATATTTTGTATTTATACTACAAATTAAGTCTTTTTCTAAACTTATTAAAAAAATACGTTAAGTTTTTTCTTTTTAATGTCAATTTAAAATTAAAAGGATGAAGACTAGGCATTTTTATTTGGTCTGTTAAGCATGTTGAGTGTTCTATAGTTTATTTTGTCTCGTGTTGTTTTTTAATTTATGATTATATATTAAAGAATTTGAGTAATAGAATGGGTTAAATAAAAAAAGCTATTTCTAATACCTAAAAAGGAAATAAGAAATAGCTGTTAAATAAGATAAAATGGTAGGGTTGTAAGTGATTTATACTTTCTTCTTCGATATTTTCCAATTATAATTAGAAGATATAGCCGAATCCTAGGTTAAGATAAATAGGGTACATAGCGAATGTTATAGTATTGAAGTCCTTTTTAAAAGCATCATTCAATCCCCAAGTTAAATCTCCATATACATTTAAGTGTTTATAAGCTTTCCATTCTCCACCTAGAATAAGGCCCCACTGAAATCGTCTTAAGTCTGTTGAAAAGTCATATGTAGCTATTTTTCCATCAGAGAATACGACTTTTTCTCCTGTTGGATCACCCTCCCTTAAATAACCCTCATAAACGTGTCCATTAAAAACTCCATCAAATAGATATGAAAAATAAGTTCCACCCTTTAGTTTCCATCTAGAGCTTATTTTATATCCAGCCATGATAGGCAATGTTATATAGGAGTTTTTTACTTTAGTTTTAACTCCACCAGTCCATTGTCCAGCTACCTTTTCACCTTGATCACCAATAATCTCCATACCATAGTTTTTTACTATAGCTTCAGTTGTCATTGATTTAGTATCTAAAGTAATTCCAGTAATTAGCGCCCATTGATTCTTATTGCCAAACCATTTGGAGACTTCACCTGAAATAGATAGAGATAGGTTGGGACTATATTTTTCTATAGATCTAATTTCTGCGGGAATAGGAAGTGGAGTTATTCCACCAACATTAAAGCCTGCTTTAAGTTGATATTCTAATCCACGGAGTTTAGACCATATTAAACCTCTACTATTTTCTTGTTGTCCAAATGTGCTAAAAGTAGTTATGAGACAAAGCAATAGGGTAACACTTACTCTTTTTATTTTAATTGTTGTCATGCTTCTTTATTCTGAGTTAATCAATATATTTTAATTCTACCTCATCAATATAAAGCGTACTTCCAAGTGCACCATTAAAAAGGTGTCCTTCAATACTTGAGGTGAAAACTATAGCTAAGTTATATTTGCCAGCTTGTACTTTATCGTGATTTGGTTTTTTGTTATAGTCAAACTCTAAATCAAAGAATGTCCAACTATTTGTTTCTTTTGCATCTTTAATTCTAGCTATAGCTACAATATTTGGATGTGTTAAACTATTGCTGCCATCAAGTGATTTAAAGTTTTCGTCTGTTTCATAGAAGACAGCATAAATATCACAAATATCTCTTTTGTTTGGATCAACAGTCTGCTCTCCTGATTCTTTATCTAATACTAAGAAATCATTGCCTCTTTTGTATTTATAATAACCTGTTAGTCGAGTAGGGTACTTATCGAAAGGTCTTCCAAATAAGGTGGCTTTTAAGGGCTCTTTTATGGCTTGCTCAGGGTGGAATGAGCCAATAAAGATATTTCCTGCAGCTAAAGGCATGTCGTTATCTCTTCCGAAAAAACCAGTATCTTTAGTTGTAAGTTTGATACAGTTTCCTTTATATCCATTTGTACTTATAATAGTGGGGTAATCATCTGCATTTTTTGCAACACCTGTTAGTGAGTATCCTGCGTTTCCACTAGCCCATTCTAGTGTGGTGTTTTTATTAATATCCTTCTCAGCTATGATATAAAAGCGCTGATTTTCATTTTTCATTATTGTATCTTCAAAGTGATACGTGGTACCCATATCAGCATCAGTAACAGATACTGTATAAGTCTTATTCCATTTACCATCTTCTGATGTTACTTTAAATATTTTAGGAGAGTTAAGGTCCAATTGAGTTCCACTAGGGGGATCAATAGTAGCTCCTTCTGTAAGGGTGAATTCTAAGGTTATTGAGCTTAGGTCAGTTCCTTTTTTTACAATAAGCAAGACATCAGAATTATTTATTTCTGGTTCACGAATTAATATGTCATCAGGTTTTACTGAACACCATAGTATATCTGCCTCAGCATTTGGTTCTTCACTTTTTATACATGAAGTTATAACACAAGTTAAAACAAGTGTCATAATGAAAAGAAAGGAAAGTTTTTGTTTTAGTTTCATAACTAAGGACTTTAAGTAAATATTAAAGTATTTTACATTGTATTTAAACGAACAAAGTTAATTAACTT
>JAAYSY010000181.1 GCA_012518235.1 Bacteroidales bacterium | reverse complement strand
AATGAAGAAATCATTTAGTAAGTTTTTAGCTCGACAAGAGCTATTGAACAAGCAATGGAGTGAGGAATACAAAAAGAAACAGCATCAAAGAGGAAAGTTAACGGCTAGAGAGAGAATACTTTTTCTTTTTGATGAAGGTACATTTGAAGAAACTGATACGTTTATGCCCTCGGCCCCTACCTCCTTTGGAAAGCATAAATCCGTTGTAGGTGATGGGGTTATTACAGGATATGGAGAAATTAATGGCGTTTTAGTATATGCCTATGCTCAAGACTTTAATGCTTTGGGTGGTTCTTTAGGTTCTGTACATGCTTCGAAAATTGTGAAAATTCAAGAGATGGCTCTTAAAACAGGATCGCCTATTATTGCTCTTATAGACTCAGGGGGAGCCAGAATTCAAGAGGGTATTAGTAGTCTTGATGGATATGCCAAAATCTTTAGAAATAATGTCTTATCCTCTGGTGTTATTCCTCAAATATCTGTTATTATGGGACCTGCAGCTGGAGGTGCCGTTTACTCGCCTGCCTTAACGGACTTTATCTTTATGACTGCAGATACGAGTTATATGTTTGTAACTGGACCTAACGTTATTAAAGAGGTTTTAAATGAAACTGTTACTCCCGAAGCATTAGGTGGTGCTAGTACACATACAACCGAAACAGGTGTTGCTGATTTTGTTTTTAATGATGATGAAAATACACTATTGGGAGTAAAAAGACTTTTATCTTTTTTACCCTCTAACAATATGGACTCTGTACCTACAGTAACTCCAACTGACAAAGTAGATAGAATTGAAAAAAGATTACGAGATATTGTACCCGATGATGCAGATAAACCATACAATGTTAAAGAAATTATAGAGTTAATAGTTGATCATGGAGACTATTTTGAAGTAGCAACAAATCATGCTCAAAATATTGTAACTGCCTTTGCTCGTTTAGATGGAAAATCGGTAGGTATTATAGCTAATCAACCCCAAACAATGGCTGGTACACTAGATATTGATTCATCAGTAAAGGCAGCTCGTTTTATAAATAATTGTAATGCTTATAATATTCCTATTATAACTCTTGTAGATGTTCCTGGTTTTCTACCTGGAACAGATCAAGAACACAACGGTATTATACGTCATGGGGCAAAATTACTCTACGCATATACATTTGCTACTGTACCAAAAATAACCATTATTTTGCGTAAAGCGTATGGGGGTGCATACATAGTAATGAATAGTAAAGGTATAGGTGGTGATTTTTCTTTTGCATGGCCTACTGCAGAAATTGCAGTAATGGGTGCTAAAGGTGCTATAGCTATTCTTTATAAAAAAGAGTTGCTTAATGCTGAAAATCCTGATGCACTAAAGAAAGAGTTTACTGAGAAATACAAAGAAGAAGTGGTTAATCCCTATATTGCAGATGATAAAGGATATATTGATGAGGTCATAGACCCTGCTACAACGCGTCATAAAATTATTAGAGCTCTAAGGGCTCTTCAACGTAAAGCAGAGCACAGACCAAACAGAAAACATGGGAATATCCCTTTATAAACTTTGAAAGTTATGAAAACAAATAATATTCAATCGATTTTAATTGCTAATCGTGGCGAAATAGCCATTCGAATTGCAAAAACAGCTAAACAAATGGGTATTAAAACTTATGGTATATATACTACCAAAGAGCCTAATGCCCTTTATTTGAAAACTGTTGATGAAATTGTAGATTTTCCCGCACGTGAAAAGAATGATATACCCGAATTTTTAGATATTGACAACTTAGTTAAAATAGCTATTGATCATTCAATAGATGCTATTCATCCTGGATATGGATATCTATCAGAAAATGCATTGTTTGCTCAAAAATGTGAGCAGGAAAATATTATTTTCATCGGACCTTCATCAGAAGTTATCCAAAACATGGGAAACAAACTCATTGCAAAAGAAATTGCAAGAAAAGCAAATGTCCCCATGCTTTCTGGTAGCAGTGAATCGATAAAATCGGTAGAGGGAGCTAAAAAAGTAGCCCAATCTATCGGTTACCCTGTCATTATAAAGGCTTCAGCAGGAGGTGGTGGTAGAGGTATGCGTGTTGTTTATAAACACGAAGATTTAGAAGCGGCCTATAAAGCTGCTACACACGAAGCTTTAACAGCATTTAATGATGATTCTGTATTTATTGAAAAATATGTAGAGAATCCTCGTCACATTGAAGTACAAATAGTTGCTGACAACCAAGGTAATGTTATTCATTTAGGTGAAAGAGAGTGTAGCATTCAAAGAAAGCAACAAAAACTAATAGAAGAAGCTCCTTCTTCTGCGCTTAGCCCTAAAAAAAGAGAAGAAATTACAGCTGCGGCTATTCGTTTGGCAAAAGAAGCTAACTACTCTAGCTTAGGTACTGTGGAATTTTTACTTGATTATAAAGGAGATTTCTTTTTTATGGAAATGAATACTCGTATTCAAGTAGAGCACCCCATAACAGAAGAGATAACTCAGTTAGATTTAGTAGAACTTCAACTTAACATAGCCAATAATAAACCCTTACCTATTACACAAAAAGAGGTCAAGTTTCAAGGATGGGCCATTGAATGTAGAATTAATGCTGAAGATATTCAAAACAACTTCACTCCTTCTACTGGAGTTATAAAAGCTATTCGAGTTCCAGAAGGAAATCATATTCGCATCGAATCAGGTGTTAAAGTTGGATCAGAAATTACAACTTTCTTCGACTCTATGATAATGAAATTAATTGTTCATGGAAAAAATAGAAAAGATGCAATAAAGAAAACAGAGAAAGCCTTGAATGAACTCTATATAAAAGGAATTAAAACAACGATTCCGTTTCATAAGGCTGTTTTAACTCATGATGACTTTATTGATGGAGATTTTAACACATCGTTTGTTCAAGAATATGCAGATGAATTAGATTTCACAGAAGATAATGAAGATGTAGCTGCTGCAGTTTATGTATTAGCACACTACTATGATTCATACTATAAGCCCCCTCAAATTAATCCCACAACAGATTATTGGTCGCTTAACAACAAACTTAAATAAGGAGGACAAAGTATGGAAGCTAAAAAATTTATAGCTGTAGATAAAAATAACATGCAAGAGTACTCACTAGAAATAAATAGTGAGGGAGAAATTTTTATTAATGGTCAGAAATGTGAGGTTGAATTCACTCACGACGATTCTGGATTAAACTTTGTTCATTTAAAAGGGAATAACTACACCGTTGAAATAGTGTCTAATGATCAAAATAATTATGAATTGCTTATCAATGGAAATAGTTACACTTTCTCTTTAGAAACCCCTTTTTCTCTTGAAAAACTTAAAAAGAAAATTGAAGAGGAAAAACACGCTACTACGTACCTGATTAAAGCTCCAATGCCTGGAACAATCTTAGAGGTTAATGTAGAACAGAACGATTCCATCAATTCTGGTGAAACAGCTCTTGTTTTAGAAGCCATGAAAATGGAAAACGCAATTGCTGTAGATCATGGGGGTATAGTTACAAAGGTATTTGTAAAAAAGGGAGATATTATTAGTAAAAATGCTCCTTTAGTAGAAATAAAAAGAGAGAAAATTTAATTGAAATTGAATAGACTGACTTAAAGATAACTTAGGTGTTTTAATACCAAAGTAAAAGAGAGGAGGCTTACTAGTGAACTAGTAAGCCTCCTCTCTTTATATATTACGGAAAAGACTTCCTAAGCTGATATCTTTAATCTGGATAAAATTATGATACACTATAATATTAACTTTTATACAATGGGATATTCCAAAAGTTAGATCACTAAATTAGCTGCTTATCCACCTAAAGACATCAAAAATAGTTCAAAGGAGTTAATTTTCACCCCATAAAAAATCAACAAGTAACCTAGTAAAGTCTTCATCTAAACCACTAACACTAGTTAATTTTTCTTTTTATCTTAATCTATATTCTTAAAATAAAACATTATATTTACCTAGATAAAAAACCTTAAACAAATTTTAGCTTTTGATATCTATAAAAATACTATGAACATGGAACAAGAAAAAACAGTAAATCAAAAAGAAAGTAAACGAATATTATCGCTTGATGTATTAAGAGGGATAACTATTGCAGGTATGATTTTAGTTAATAATCCAGGAAATTGGAGTACTGTATATACGCCACTTCTTCACGTAGATTGGCATGGATTAACCCCTACCGATTTAATCTTCCCTTTCTTTATGTTTATCATGGGAATATCCACTTTTATTTCGTTAAGAAAAACAAACTTTTCTTTTACAAGTGATT
>JAAYSY010000180.1 GCA_012518235.1 Bacteroidales bacterium | reverse complement strand
TATTTATTTATACGTCATCGAATATTTTTTTTCTAGATAGTAAACAAGCTCCAATGACACCCGATTTTCCTGTAAATTTAGAAGGTAAAAGCTGTGAGTCTCTACTGACTAAGTTTAAAGAGTATCTTCTGACTGTTGTTTTAATAGGTGGAATTAAATAGGTCTTTGCTTCAGATAGAGTTCCCCCTATTATAATGCTTTCAGGATTGAATATATTAATTAGCATGGCAAGCTGTTCACCTAATTTACTCCCAATTTCTTCTACTAACTTAATACATAGCACATCCTCTTTATCAACTACTGCATCGATGATGTCATTTAAAGTTATCTCCCTTTTTTTAACTGTCTGTGAAAGAGTGGAAACAGCTCCGTTATTTATTTCTTCTAAAAGTGTTTTATAAAGATAGCTACCTGAAATTTCAGTTTCTATACATCCTTTTTTTCCACAATGACATATTACTTCATTGTCAAATGCTTTTACATGCCCAAATTCTCCCGCAAATCCAGATTTACCAGTGTAAATTTGTCCATTAATAATAATTCCAATCGCTATACCCCAGCTTAGATTTACAAAAATAATATTTTTTTCTTCAGTAACATTTCCCGATAGATATTCACCATAAGTCATCGCTCGCGTATCATTGTCTATACTAACATGATGACCTATTTTTTTGCTGAAGTGTTCACTCAAGGGGGTCTCATCAAAATAAAAGATACTGTAACTATAACCTGTTTTAGGATTTACTCTACCCGAAATGTTTATTTGAACATTTAGAATTTTATCCTCTTTTACGTCTTGAGCTTTTATAAAGTCCTTAATAATAGCACAGATAGTATTAAAAGATTCTTTTGTGTTCTCAAATTTATGGGGGATTCTTGTTTTTAGGTTTACAATTTCTCCTCTAAAATTGCATAAGCCAATGTTTATTCCAAAATGTTCAATATCTACACCTATAAAATAAGCAGCTTCTGCATTAAGGCCGTATAGATTAGGATGGCGACCTTCTGCTGTTTTTAATTTTCCAAGATCTTGAATATATTTCTCGTCAATCATTTCATTGATGATACGAGTCACTGTCGGGATACTTAAATTAATATTACTAGCTAAGTTGTTTAATGTCATATCTCCATCATTAATAAACTGCTTTATTATTTTTCTTTTATTTAGTGCATCCTTAGTGTTGTTTGTTATATTTTCGAATATTTTTAGCATATTATATATTTTTATAAAGACTTCTGTAAATATAATAAAATAATTTGAATGATGTTCTATTTTTGTTATTAACTGGTTGTTCTTTATTAAAGCACAATTGGTGATTATGGAACTAGCCTATAACTATTTTCTTTGGATTGCTTTAGTTTTGTCCATTTTTATTTATTTTTTATCAGTGTGATTTTAGGTGTGTCCTTATTTTGGACTCCAAAACATTTAATGAAGCTATACCTGATAGATATATAAAGTAAATGAATAGTGATTTTGTAATTTATTAAGACATTGTGCTGAGTTTATGACTATTGGTCGGGTTAAGTGATGGTATGCGAAATAGTCTAGCTAAAGGGTATCAATGACTGTGTTGGTGTTTTAGCTGTTGATATAATATTGAGTTCTTTAATTTTTCAATATAATTTGTTCGTGACTATATAGTTGGAATTGTATTTTTTAATATCTTGTTGTTTTTTATATGGATTGTTTATTAATTGTTTTCTATATATTAAAAATAAAACTAATGTCGTATTTAGAAGTTAGGATGATGAAATAAATGTCTATTCTTATGTTCTGTGTTATGTCAGGGATTTTAGTTGCAGAATAACTATTACTGGTATATGTGTTTTGTTTTGACTAGAAATAAAATAAAGAAGTTTAAACGCTTTTCTTTTGGTTATAAAGAAGCTTTTTAGTGATAACCCTTATGATTGAAAGGAAGGAATTGATTAAATAACTTAGGTTAAAGTCAGGGAAAACAACACCGATTAAATAAAGGATGAGGTATTTTAAACTTTAACAAAAAGAAAAACATTACAAAAAAGGAATTTGATATTATGAAAATGAAAAAGTACTTATTTTTAGCTCTTATTGGAGGGCTATTATTATCATGCTCTAGTACCAAAGAAGATTTAAGCCCTAAGGGTGAAGTGTTATATAAATGGGAAGCTAAACGCAAAAGTATCATTGATACAGATGATTTGGTTTTGTGTTATTCTGGTGGTGCCCATAGACCCTATGTTTGGGATAAAGAGTTGCTACAATCTTATATTACTTATGTAGATCAGGAAGGTCAAGAGCATTGGTTGTTTGATGGCTTTTTGTTTCTTGAAATCTTTGACACGGTAAACAAAAAAAAGTATGCCACAGGTTATGCTGGTGAGCCCGCTTTAAAAGAGGACTGGAAAGCTCTTATTGATTTATATTTCAAAAAAGGACATGGGGTATGTGCCATAGAAGAGTATGTTGAAGAAGCGAAAGAAAGATTGAAAGCACCTGCAAAAAAACACAAAGTGGTTATTAGTATTCCAGAGCCCATTGCGTCTGTAACTAATTTTGGCGATGTAAATGGTGAGAATTTAGATTTCACTATTTCGGATAAGGAGCGATTGAAAGCTGTAAAATGGTATATTGATTATGCTAGAGAGTGTTTTGATAAGGGTGATTTCAAAAATGTGGAGCTTTCTGGATTCTATTGGGTTGCTGAAACGGCTACTCATACACGTACGATACTAAATCTTGTATCCGACTATTTGAACGATTTGAATTACAGCTTTAATTGGATTCCCTATTGGAATTCTGATGGATATAAAGATTGGAAGCAAGTTGGTTTTAATTATGCTTACTTACAACCCAATTATTATTTTAATGATAAAATAGAATATTCAAGATTAGATGAGGCTTGTAAAGCTGCTATTGAGTATGATATGGATATGGAAGTGGAATTTGACGAAAGTGCTCTTGTTGGAACACAAGATAGAGGTTATCGCTTGCAAGATTATATGAAGGCTTTTAGAGACCATAAGATTATAGAAACTAAAAGATTAGCTTACTATCAAGGAGGAACAATAATTCATAAATTAAGACTATCTGATAATGAGGCCGATCAAAAGTTGTATCATGAGTTTTGTCAGTTTGTTTTAGATCATAAAAAATTCATGGAAAAGAATTAATGATGATTGTTGTATCTAAGTTTTAGTTTTAAAAGAAAGAGTGGTTTTATTAGAAGAACCACTCTTTTTGATTTCAATAAACAGCTGTGCGAAATCAATCGAAAACAGGAAATAAAACCTTTAATTCAGAGTCTGAAACCTGCTTTCCGAAGGGACAAATTTCATATCGTTCTACAGCTTTTATTTCTTTGAAGTCTTTTGATTCTCCATACCATCTTTTTAATGCAGGAATATCTTTATCTGCAACTTTATTTCTTTCCTCTATAAAATAGTTATATAAGTAGCTTTCCCTGCTAGATTGACTATCTATATCAACATTGTTAAGTGGCTTTTGATTAATCCAAGGAAGCCACTCATACATTTGAGAGAAATGAGAATCTACTACGTGGGCTTTTTGTTTTAATACCGATGTAATATCAATAGCTATTTCTGTTTCTTTACGATTAGGATTATCTAATCGTCCTAACATATAAAGAAAAACAGGGTTGTTTCTTAAAATAGGAATAGTTGGGTTGGCTAAAGGAACAGTTACCATAAATGCTGCATCTTGAACTAAGGTTGAAGTATGTCTATGGTCTGGATGGTAGTCATAATTAGGGTGGGTAATAACTAAATCAGCTTCCCATTCTCTAATAAGTCTAATCACTTCGTTTCGAAGTTCCAAGGTAGCAATTAGTTCACCATCGTTATTGTTAAGAACTTCATATTCGCATCCCAATCTTTTTTTTACCTCTTCTACTTCTTTTTTTCTTATTCTTTCTATAGTTTCTGTGTTGTGTATGTGATGACCTTTGTTTCCATTAGTCATAGATACAAATTTCACTTTGTGTCCTTTTTGTATTAATTTTGAAGATGTACCACCCGTAATTAATTCACAATCATCAGGATGTGCCCCTATAACTAAAATGTTGCATTTATCTTGTGACGATAGGGAGTATGAACATAGAAGCATAAGTACTAGGATTATTTGTTTTTGCATAAAATGAATTTTAAGTGTATTTACTATATAATGTTGTAATTGAATTTTCTATTTTAGGTTATTAACAAGTGCTGCAGCCCCTAGTATAGCAATATCTGGATTTTTTGATAATTTGATTATTAATTGTTCTAATGATTTAGGGAAAGGGAAATCATCTAAACTGCGGAGCATACCCTCTTCAAAAAAAGAGTATGCATCGGTTATGCTACCTCCAAAAACAATTATTTCAGGATCGTATGCAAGTAAAACAGTACGTACAAGTTTTCCTAAATGAAAGCCAAACTCCTCCCATAGTTTAAGTGCATTTTTATCTCCTTGCTGTGCAAGTTTAAAGGCTTCTTTTCCTGTGATATTATTATTAGAAAAGAACATAGAGGCACAATAATGTTCGAATATGGAATCTAAATACGGCATTTCTCCAATTTCACCAGCGCTGGTATTAACTCCTTCATAAAGTTTGCCATTTATTATAACCCCAGCTCCTACACCAGTACCTAACGTAATACCTATAATATTATTATAATCTTTAGCTTCGCCAAAAGATTTAAGCCCTGAGACAAAGCAGTTGGCATCGTTATTTAATTTAACAGGGATGTTGAATTTTTCTTCTAATATATCTTTTAGATGAACCTCTTCCCATGAGGGGATGTTAGCTACATTATATACAATACCTTTGCTTGTATCTACAACAGAGGGTACTCCTATGCCTATACCTTTAGTTTTAGAACAAATAAAAGGTGCTATCATTTCGATGAATATAGCAATGGACTCTTTTAACCCTTTGTCATAAGGAGTAGGCTTTAATACTTTTTCTATTAATAGATTATTTTTGAGTTTCCCTATTGCAATGTTGGTTCCCCCAATATCAATTCCTAATATCATATTTGTTTAATTTAGTGTTAGTTATATAGTCTAAAGAAAGCAAAATAATAAGAGATTTCCTATTAAATAAGTTGTAGTTTTAGTATTGAGTGTGTACTTATTTAAACTAGAGGTGTTGTAGTCTGTTGTTAATAAATAGTGTGCTAGAAATCACAAAAAAAGAGAGCGTGACTGTAAAGAAAGTGTCTGAAAGAGGTTGAAAAAGGTTTAAAATAGAAAAAGAGCTTTTAGAAGCTCTTTTTTATTTCGTGATCCGTCTGGGATTCGAACCCAGGACCCCAACATTAAAAGTGTTGTGCTCTACCTGCTGAGCTAACGAATCAGCCTTACTGCTGTTAAGCGGTTGCAAATATAGGGGACTTTATTTTAAGATGCAAGGGATTTCAAAAGTTATTTTTAACCTTTTGTTTTTAACTTCTTCTATTCTTCTGATTTTGAACTGGTTTGGTCAGAAATAAATAATTTCTCTTTATTGATAATAAAGCGCTGATAATACGATAAAATAAGAGTCGTTGTTGGTAAAGCAATAATCATACCTAATATACCCAGTAATGAACCCCAAACAGAGAGAGAGAGTAAAATGATAGCTGGATTTAATCCTGTTATTTTTCCCATAATACGTGGTGTAAGAATGGCGTCTTGTATAATTTGAACAACAATAAAGACGATCATAGCTAACCCCATGATGATCCAAAAATTCTGACCTGTATTAGCCGCTTTTAATAATCCCAAAAGTATGGTTGGAATAAAGCCAACCAATTGTAGGTAGGGAACCATATTTAGTGCACCTAAAAATAGGCCGAAACCAATGGCTAAAGGAAAATCTATAATCATAAAACCGATAGAGAACATTATACCTACTAAGGTAGCTATTAATGCTTGTCCTCTAAAATATCGATTCATACCAAATTGTATGTCATGTACAACTCCTACAGTTAATGGTCTGTATTTTTCGGGTAAAAAGCGTATCCATGCAGAAGCTAAGAATTCGTAGTCTAATAAAATAAAGATGACATAGAGGATGATTATAAATAGCGTAAACAGATTAAATAAGATGCTTACCGACTCTGATAGTAACTCCCAAAGTTTAGGTAATG
>JAAYSY010000179.1 GCA_012518235.1 Bacteroidales bacterium | reverse complement strand
TAGAATTAAATGGCTAAAATGAATATAAAAAAGAAGAGGTTAATAACGAATCGATTCGCTAAAATAGTGGTCTTTATGTTGTGTGTGTTTTCTTTTTCCGTAGTTGCAGCTACTGAAAAAGAAGATTCTCTTCGTGTTGTTCAAAAAATGAACTATTCAAAGGGTCAATCAATAGGGGTTGTTGAACTAAAAGAACAGAACGAGCTGGATGCGTCATTGTCGCCTTATAGTAGTCAAAGGTTACCACTGGTAGCTCTTAAGACTAATTTGGTGTATGATGCCTTGACCAGTTTTAATTTAGGTTTAGAATTTCGTTTAGGTAAGCACCTTACTCTTGATGTACCCTTAAATTGGAAGCCGTTTAATTGGGGGAGTTCAGAGAAAATGTTTCGGCATTTCATGGTTCAACCAGAAATTCGTTGGTGGAAAGAGGCGTTTAATGGTCACTTTTTAGGAGCACACCTATTATATAGTCAATATAATTTAGGAGGGTATAAATTACCCTTAGGCTTATTGCCAGCTGTAAGAAATAAGCGATACCAAGGAGATATGTATGGAGTTGGGGTGTCTTATGGATACCACCTCATGCTGTCGAATAGGTTTAGTTTTGAATTTACTGCAGGGTTGGGTTATCTCTATTTAGATTATGATAAATATGCTTGTAGAAGTTGTAAACAGCAAATTGGTAGTGGACATAAGCACTATTTTGGTCCAACCAAACTGGGTGTCTCTTTAATTTATGTAATCAAATAACAATACAGATTGAATAAGGAATAAAAATAGGAAAAGGAATAAAATGAATAAAATGAAAAGAAAGTTTCTACTTATACTCGCATTAGCCTTTACCTCAATAGTATTAGCTCAAAATTATACAGGTAGTATAGTTTTTAGCGAGGGTATTATGAAGAAAAGCAACGACTCGCTTCACTTTTCGATAAATATTGAAGTGGAGAACGCAGCCGTTATTTCTAGTGAGGGAATGCGATTTATTCCTACGCTATCTGATGCGGAACACTTTTTAGAAATGCCTGACGTTATGTTTCAAGGTAAAAATAAAAATAAAAGTTGGAAGCGCTCTAAAAGCTTAATGAATAAAAAGCAACGAGCCAATTTTAACTGGCCTACGGAAGTAATAAAGGTGACTAAAAAAGGACGAACATTATATAGTTACGTGTTTAAAGCACCTTATGAGTTGTGGATGGATAATGCCAAAATGACTATTTACTAGGAGCTAATAAGTTATCAAGACAAAAGAGGTATTATAAGTTATGCCTTTGATGATAAAGTGCAAATAGCTTCTAGAGAGCCTTATTCCATTCAGCCTAGTGTACAGTTTATTAAACCTACTGCTGAAACAAAAGTGCGAAAATACCAAGGACAAGCTTATTTGGATTTTCAGATCGGGCAGTCTGTTATATTACCCAATTTTAGAAGGAATCCTGAAGAGTTACAAAAAATACGCTCTGCTTTTAATGAGGTAATTCAAAATAAAGAAGTACAAATTAAAGGATTATTTATAGAGGGATATGCTTCGCCAGATGGTAGTTATAAGGGAAATAATAGGTTGGCAAGAGATCGCGCCTTAGCTCTTAAAAACTATATAATAGAACATTTTAATCTAAACTTAACTTCAGATCAAATAAAAGTGGCTTGGACTGCTGAAGATTGGTTAGGCTTACGCTCACAAGTGGAAGAGAGAGCCATGACTAGGGAGCAAGAGGTCATTCAACTCATAGATAATGTAAGTGACATTGAACAACGCAAAGCGCAACTTAAAAGTTTAGCTGGTGGATCTACTTATCGCATGTTGGTGCAACAAGTTTTTCCCTCACTTCGTAGGGTAGAGTATCAAATTGATTATGCAGTAAGAGATTTTTCTACAGATGAGGCTAAAGATTTTATGCATACAAATAGCGACTTAATGAGTCATTTAGAGCTTTATAATGTAGCACAGACGTATGAGGTTGGAAGTGCGGAGTATAATGAAATTATGCTAGAGCTAATACCCAATTTATTTACTAACGATCCCGTAGCTCATGTTAATGCTGCGGCAGTTATGATACTTCGTGGAGAATGGGGTACAGCTAAACGTTATTTAGAACGTTACCGTAACGATTCTATCGTTTGGAATAACCTGGGTTTGGTGTACTTACTAGAAGGTGATTTTAGTATGGCTCGTTCATTACTTGAGCAAGCCATGGATAAGGGTGTTGTGGAAGCTGAACATAACTTAAAAGAGTTGGAAAAGAAGATTAGTGACAGTAAAAAAAGATAAAACAAAAGAGAATAAATGGAAGAAAGGGTAAAGAGAAGATGAGGTAAGATAGTCTTTGAGTGTGTATTCTAGATTTAGGGTAGTGATGTGTTAATGCGTAAGAAAAAATACGTGGAGTGATTCTTCATACATTGAATCAGGGATAAAAGAAATTATAAAAATATTTATTAATCAAAAAAATTAAAATTATGAAACAATTAAAGTATTTATCAATGATTGCATTGGCTTTAGTCTTTGGATTGACTAGTTGCAGTAACGATGATGAGCCAGGGCAAGGAAGTGGAGAAGCACAAAGCGTTTATATAAAACTAGATCAACCAACGGGTAG
>JAAYSY010000178.1 GCA_012518235.1 Bacteroidales bacterium | reverse complement strand
CGCAATCCTCTTGACCTAATTCAAGGTAAAGTTGCAGGTCTAAACATGACTCGTACTCAAGGTAGTAATCCTAATGCAGGAGTTGATATTCAACTACGAGGTGTGTCTTCACTAACTGGAAACAGATCTCCTCTTATCGTTATTGATGGTGTACCTGGAGGTAGTTTAGATTTACTACAACAGGATGACGTAGAGTCAATAAGTGTTCTAAAAGACGGTTCTGCAGCTGCTATTTATGGTACTAGAGCTAATGCTGGAGTAATCCTAATCACAACAAAAAAAGGAAAATCAGGAAAAGCAGAATTTAATTATTCCTCCTATCTAAGACACGAAGTTGTTAATGATAGACCTGATATAATGTCTGCTAGTGATTATAGAAAATTAATTGCTGAAGGAGTTATCAATAAAGATCAAGATTTTGGTGCAAACACCGATTTATTTAATGAATTATTAAACAAAGGAAACTTAAGTCATTATCACAATTTTTCTATGACTGGAGGTACTGAAGCCACTACATATCGTGCTTCATTATTCTATAGTGATTTAAAAGGAGTCGTAAAACAAAATGGTAGAGAACAATATGGAGGTCGTGTGCACATTCAACAAAAGGGTTTAGACGACCACTTAACAATGTCTGTTAATCTATCTACCAACTTCAACAAAGCCAATATGCTAGGTGGTAGTACTGGAGACTTCTCACAAGCAATACAAAGAAATCCAACCGCCCCATTGAAAAATGAAGATGGTACATTCTTTGAAACACATGCTTTTGATAATTACAATCCTATGTCTAGACTTGCTAATAGAATTAGCAAAAGAGATCAACAAACCACATTAGGAGATTTAAGAGCTGACCTTAAAATAATAGATGGACTATCTCTATCGGCTATTGCAGCATTCCAAAGAGACACATATAATGATAGGTATTTCCGCTCAATTAACGACTGGGATCAAAGACCTGGAAGTCAATACCAAGGAATGGCTTATGCTAGTAAAAACAACTATCTTAAAAAAGATAAATCCTTTGAAGCTACTGCTAACTACCGAAAAATGTTCGCAGAAGAGCATGTTATTACTGCTCTATTAGGTTATAGTTATCAATACCAAACGAGAGAAGAATTCTCTGTTAATAACAATGGTTTCACAACAGACGGTTTTCTAGACTGGAATCTTGGTGCTGGAAGTGCTATTCAAAACGACAAACTCCCAAGACCTGGAATGGGCAGTAACAAATGGGAAAGCACTTTGGTTGGCTTCTTTGGTAGAATAAACTACTCTTTTGCTGACAGATATTTCTTACAGTTTATACTTAGAAGAGAAGGTTCTAGCAAATTTGGTAAAAACCATAAATGGGGGAACTTCCCAGCTGCTTCTGCAGGATGGACTATTAGTGAAGAACGATTTATGCAAAATGTAGACTTCGTTAAAGACCTTAAATTAAGAGTTGGATATGGTGTAACTGGTAATGAAGGTATTAGTCCTTACCAATCAATGCATACACTTAGCACGGGTGGTGTTTACCCTCAAGATGGTGTTTACTACCAAACTTATGGAGCTTCACGTAATGCAAACCCAGACTTAAAATGGGAGCAAAAAAGAGAATTTAACGCAGGATTAGACTTTAGTATATTAAATCATAGAATTACAGGTTCATTTGACTTTTTCGTTCGTAATACGAAAGATTTATTATATGAATATAATGCACAACAACCTTCGTATATTCATAGTAGAATCTGGGCAAATGTAGGAACTTTACGTAGTACAGGATTTGAGTTTCAACTATCTGGAGTTGCTATAGAGAAAGAGAATTTCAAGTGGACTATTGATTTGGTTGGTAGTACATTAAATAACAAACTAACTAAATTATCTAGTGATCTATTTAAGTCGAACTGGCTTTCATTTTATGGTCTACCTTCACCGGGTAACCTAGGTGATGCTATTCGCTTAGAAGAAGGTGGAAAAATAGGTAACTTCTATGGTAAGCGTTTTGCTAGATTTACAGATGATGGCGAATGGTTATTCTATAAAAAAGATGGATCTAAAGTTAGAGCTGGAGAAACAAGTGAAGAGGATTTAGCAGTTATTGGTAATGGTGTACCTAAATTCCAAGGATCAATTAATCAACGATTCGAATATAAAGGATTTGACTTATCACTAATGTTTAGAACTAAACTTGGATTTGACATATTAAACTTAAAAGATTTATACTACGCAAATAAAAAATGGTTACCTAATAATATGCTTAAACAAGCAGTTAAAAAATATAACCATATTAATGATGACCCACAATATTCTGATTACTACATAGAAAAAGGAAACTTCATTAAATTAGATAATATGACATTAGGATATACTTTTGATTTTGATATTCCTATGATAAGCCATTTAAGACTTTATGCTACAGTAAGTAACCTGTTTACTATCTCTTCATACAGTGGCAAGAATCCTGAGGTTCAAGATACAGGATTTGAAGCAGGTATAGACAAAAGAGATTATTATCCTGGAACAACATCATGGACAGTTGGCTTAAATGTTACATTCTAAAAAGTATTAAAATGAAAAAACACATGTATAAAAACATAAAAGTATTTTTTGCTACCCTATTACTTATTGTAGCAATCCCTAGCTGTACTAATCTAGATGAAAAAATATATAGTGATCTTAGTGGAGACAACTTCTATAAGAACAAAGTAGAGATACTACAAGGTACATTAAGACCCTTTACTCATATGCAAGCTTGGATGGCACCAACTGGTCAAAATGGGTACTACTACCACGCTGAACTTTCAGCAGACCAATTAGCTTGGCCACAAAAAGGAAAGCATGGATACGACGGTGGTGATCACTTTAGACAACACTACCACACATGGACTAGCGATGAAGGTCGTATGAGAGGTGCCTGGTCTTTAATATGGACTGGGGTAGGATATATTAATGCTGCTATTGCAGATATGGAGAAAGTAGATTATAAAGAGTTCATGACTGAAGAAGAAATGACTGCTATAATCTCCGAATTATATGTCCTTAGAGCTTTTCATTATATGAAAATAATGGAGCTTTGGGGTAATACACCTATAGTTACAGAAGTAGGAGAAGGACCCAACCCCCCAACTAGACCTAAAAAAGACTTGTTTGAATTTGCAAAAACTGAGCTAGAAACACATGTACCTAAACTACTCCCTTATTCAAAAGAGCTTGTTGGACGTGTATCTCAAACTGCAGGCTATGCCATGTTAGCTGAGCTATATTTAAATGCTGAGTATTTTGTCGGAGTACCTATGTGGGATGAATGTATTAAGGCTTGTGATAAAATCATGAGTGGTGAAGCTGGTGGACTAGGAGCAGGAAATAAACCTGAATTAGCAGACAACCTTTCGGACTCTTTTTCCAACACAAATCAGTCAGCAAAAGAATCTTTATTCCAATTTGCATTTAGCAAAAAAGGTGGATTCACCTTTGGTTGGGATGGATTCTTCTGTGGATATTCAAACACTAGTGAAATTCATAATGTAGACTATAGTGGATGGAATGCTTTTGTTGTGATACCTACGGCTTTCGATAATTATCCTGATAATGACTTAAGAAAAAAAGAATGGTTTATGTTTGGTCCTCAATATAAATATGGAACAGACGAGCCTATATTAGGAACAGAAGAATATAATGGGAAGCCTTTAGAATATGTCAATTATATTAGACGTGAAAGTGAAAGAAAAAGTCCAGACGAAGTACTAAGAAGCACTATGGCTGACGGAGAAGAAAACAGTGGTGCACGTTTTGATAAGTATAAAAGTGGACCATTAACAGACGATAATTACAGAGAAAACCATTATTTACTCTATAGATTGACTGAAATTTACTACAATAAAGCTGAAGCTTTAATGCGTAAAAACGGTGGAAAAGCTACTCAGGAAGCTGTTGACCTAATTAATATTTGTAGACAAAGAGCTTTCTCAGATGAAGATTGGGAAGAAGCAAAGTATACTACAGAAACTTTAACTATGGATGAACTTCTAAATGAAAGAGGAAGAGAGTTTATTTTTGAAGGTAAACGAAGAACAGATTTAATTCGCTTCGGTAAGTTTACTACAGCTAGCTGGTGGGATCATGAACCTAGTAACGATCCTAACAGAGAGATATATCCAATACCTCACACACAAATAGGTGCTAATCCTAATTTGAAGCAAAACCCTGGATATTAATGAATAATAATTAAAGGGGTTCTCTAAAAGAAATCTCTAAAGATAGCCATTTGAATTAAAACTATCTTCTAACATTAATAATGGGCCTGGTTTATATCAGGTCCATTATTTTTTTATATTACTTACCCTATTATGTTTTCAACAATCCTAAACCTTTTCCCAGAACAATGTTATGT
>JAAYSY010000177.1 GCA_012518235.1 Bacteroidales bacterium | reverse complement strand
TCTTGTACAAACTCCTCTTATGAAGACATCACTCGTGCTACTTCAATTATTGAAGAGGTTATAGAAAAAGAAATAGAGGTGAAATCTCAGTTGTTAATTCACCCAGGATCTGAACAAATACGTGCTACTATAGAACGTGATGGATTAATTAATACTTTAGAAAAAGCAGGGGCAACGGTTATGGCGAATGCCTGTGGTCCGTGTATTGGACAATGGAAAAGAGACGAAAAAGAACCCAATAGAAAGAACTCAATTATAAACTCTTTTAATAGAAATTTTGCCAAACGTGCAGATGGAAATCCTAACACTCACTCGTTTGTTGCTTCTCCCGAAATTGTAGCAGCGCTAACGGTAGCTGGCACCTTATGTTTTAATCCTCTAAAAGATACTCTAAAAAACAAAAAGGGTGAAGAAGTAAAACTATCGGAGCCTAAGGGGATTGAATTACCAATCCAGGGATTTGAAGCGGGTGAAAGTGGATACCTTAAACCAGAAATGCAAAAAGAACCTATTGAGGTTGACCCAAACTCTAAACGAATACAGCTACTTAAGCCTTTCCCAGCCTATAATGAAAAAGATTTTAAAGATCTGTCTTTACTAATTAAGGCTAAAGGTAAATGTACTACGGATCATATTTCTATGGCAGGGCCTTGGTTGCGTTTCCGTGGTCATTTAGAGAACATATCAGACAATATGTTGATGGGAGCTATAAATGCTTTTAATGATAAAGCAAATGTTATTTGGAACACCGTTACAAGTGCTTATGACTCTGTATCGGGTACTGCAAAACTGTATAAGGCCCAAAATATTTCGTCTATTGTAGTTGCAGAAGATAATTATGGAGAGGGATCAAGTCGCGAACATGCTGCTATGGAACCTCGTTTCTTAAATGTTAAAGCTATATTGGTGAAAAGCTTTGCTCGTATACACGAAACAAATCTTAAAAAACAAGGTGTACTTGCAATCACTTTTAAAAATCCATCAGACTATAACTTAATACAAGAAAAGGACAAACTAACTATTCTTGGACTAAATGATTTTAAACCAAATAAAAATCTAGAAGTCATAGCGAAACATAGCGACGGAACAGAACATCGATTTGAGGTTCTACATTCTTATAATAAACAGCAGATTGATTGGTTTAAAGCGGGTTCTGCACTAAATTCACAAGTAAAATGAGTAAGATTACAATCAACGAATTAGGAAAACTTCAAGTTCCATCAAATCCTACAATTCCTTTCATTGAGGGCGATGGTGTAGGTGGCGAAATTACTCCAGCTATGCAGCAAATTGTAAACGCAGCTGTTCAAAAAGCCTATCATGGAGAAAAAGTTATTCAATGGAAAGAGGTTTTAGCAGGTGAAAAAGCATATAAAACAACAGACAACTGGCTTCCTAACGAAACAATCAGTGCTTTTGAAGATTATCTCGTTGGAATAAAAGGCCCATTAACTACTCCCATTGGTGGTGGTATTCGATCGCTGAACGTAGCACTAAGGCAAACGTTAGATTTATATGTTTGCTTACGTCCTGTACGATGGTTTCAAGGGGTCTCCTCCCCCATCAAAGAACCACAAAAAGTAGATATGCATATATTTAGAGAAAACACGGAAGATATATATGCTGGAATAGAGTGGGAAGCAGGAACAAAAGAAGCTAATAAGTTTTATTCTTTTATTAAAGAAGAAATGAATGTGGACTCTGTACGCTTTCCTGAATCATCTGCTTTTGGTGTAAAACCAGTATCAAAAGAAGGAAGTAAACGTCTTATTCGTGCAGCTTGTAAGTATGCGCTAGAACACAACTTGCCAACTGTTACCTTAGTCCACAAAGGAAACATCATGAAATTCACGGAAGGTGGTTTCAAAAAATGGGGATATGAACTGATCGAAAAAGAGTTTGCTCAAGAACTAAAAGATGGCAAATTAGTTGTCAATGATTGTATTGCCGACGCTTTTTTACAAAACACCCTCCTAAAGCCACAGGATTACTCAGTGATAGCTACACTTAATCTCAATGGAGACTATATATCAGATCAACTAGCAGCTATGGTAGGGGGGATTGGAATTGCTCCAGGAGGAAACATTAATTATAATACAGGACATGCACTATTTGAAGCGACACACGGTACAGCTCCTGACATTGCAGGTGAAAACACAGTTAATCCTTGTTCTATTATTCTTTCTGCTAATCTTATGTTAGATTATATGGGATGGTCTAAAGCAGCTAAACTAATTGTTGATGCATTAGAATACCATTTCAAGAAAGGATATGCCACACACGATTTAGCTCGCTTTATGCCCAATGGCAAAAGCTTATCAACAAGTGATTTCACTGAAAAAATTGTACAATACATAAAAACAAGATAATATGGGACTAAAAAAAGAATACGTTGTTTATAAGCTGGCCGAACAAATGGAAAAAATGGCTCTTATTGATCCAGAATTATTCAAGAAACACAATGTTAAGCGAGGTCTTAGAAATGAAGATGGAACTGGTGTTATTGTAGGTATTACTCAAATTGGAAATGTTGTTGGTTATGAACGAATAGAAGGTGGTGGACTAAAACCTATACCAGGAAAATTGTTCTATAGAGGTCTAGATGTTGAGGATATAGTTAAAGCTAACATCGAGGAAAAAAGATTTGGTTTTGAGGAAGTTGCATACCTTCTACTCTCTGGTGAACTACCTAATAAAGAGGAACTAGCTATTTTTAAAGAGCTCATTAGTGATAATGTTCCCCTTGATCAAAGAACTAAAATGAGCATATTAGAACTTGAGGGATCAAATATTATGAATATTTTGGCCAGAAGTGTGTTAGAGATGTATATCTTTGATGAAAATCCAG
>JAAYSY010000176.1 GCA_012518235.1 Bacteroidales bacterium | reverse complement strand
CTTTTTTAATTCCTTTAATATATGTTATAATAAAAGCAAGTTCTAAAAATAGAATGTACTTATTTTCTAAAAGGTGGCTTTACCACTTTTGCTTTTAATAAACGATTCCTTACTTTTACGTAGATTTCTGTATCTAATGATGCATATGAAGGAGAAACATAACCTAACCCAACTCCTATTTTACGTGTTGGAGACATTGTCCCAGAGGTTACCTTACCTATCACTGTTCCATCTTCAATAGCTAATTCATAACCAGAACGAGGTATTCCACGATCAATAAGTTCAAATCCGACTAACTTACGAGAAACACCTTCTTTTTTCTGTTCTTCTAAAACTGAACGTCCTATAAAGTTTTTTCCCTCTATCATTTTAACAATCCAACCTAACCCAGCCTCATAAGGTGTAGTTGTTTCATCTAAATCATTTCCATAAAGACAAAAGCCCATTTCTAGTCGAAGCGTATCTCTACATCCTAAACCAGTAGGTTGAATATCAAATTCTTCCCCTGCTTCAAAGATAGCCTTCCATATAGCAGGAGCAGAACTAGGATAGAAATATAGTTCAAACCCTCCTGCACCCGTATAGCCGGTATTTGAAATGATAACGTTTTGTTCACCAGCTAACTCTCCTACTTGAAAAGTATAATAAGGTATAGTAGATAAATCAACCGAGGTTAATTTTTGCAAGGTATCGACTGCTTTAGGACCTTGAATAGCTAATTGTGCCATATGAGCTGATGCATTCTCCAGTTCTGCCCCCATAGTATTATTTTGCACACACCACTCCCAATCTTTCTCTATATTAGAAGCATTGACTACTAACAAATACTTGTCATCTTCATAATGATAAACAAGGAAGTCGTCTTTAATTCCTCCCTTTTCATTAATAAAACATGAATACTGTATTTTACCAGGAACTAACCGAGTCACATCATTTGACGTTACACGTTGTAAAAAATCCAAAGCCTTAGGACCTTTCACCCAAAACTCACCCATGTGAGAGACATCGAATACACCTACCCCATTGCAAACTGCAAGATGTTCATCAATGATACCACTATATTCTATTGGCATATTATAGCCTGCAAATTCATGCATCTTTGCCCCAAGAGCTATATGTTTCTCTGTAAAAGGCGTTGTTTTTAATTCACTCATTCTATTCTATACTATTCGTTATCTTAAAACTCTTTTTGTGCGACTAACTCTGATATTTTCACAATTACATTGACTGCTTTTTCCATACTTTGAATAGGAACAAACTCATAGCGACCATGAAAATTCAATCCCCCAGCAAATATATTTGGACAAGGCAAACCTTTGAAAGATAACTGAGAACCATCTGTTCCTCCTCTAATAGCTTTCACATTTGGTTTTACACCCACCTGCTCCATTGCCTCATGGGCAACATCTACAATATGCATTACAGGTTCTATTTTTTCTCGCATATTAAAGTATTGATCTTTTATATCAGCAATAAAAGTATTTTCTCCATACTTTTCATTCATTTTGTTCACTAACCGTTGAATCTCTGCCTTTCTATTTTCATAAATTGCACGATCGTGATCTCTAATGATATAACTAATTGTACTCTTATCAACCTCTCCTTGAAAAGCAATTAAATGATAAAAACCTTCGTATTTTTCAGTCTGCTCGGGAACTTCATCTGCAGGTAATAAGTTAATAAACTCATTGGCCAATAAAATAGAGTTTATCATTTTTCCTTTAGCATATCCAGGATGCACATTTCGTCCTTGTATGTTGATAGTAGCAGATGCAGCATTAAAGTTTTCATACTCTAATTCACCCACTTCACCACCATCGAGTGTATAAGCCCATTCACACCCAAACTTTTCCACATCAAATTTATGAGCACCTAACCCTATTTCTTCATCAGGAGTAAAACCAACTCGAATAGCTCCGTGTTTTATTTCTGGATGAGCTTTTAAATATTCCATTGCTGTAATAATCTCAGCTATTCCTGCTTTATCATCGGCTCCTAATAGAGTATGACCATTCGTTACTATCAAATCTTCGCCTTTATGATTTAATAACTCGGGAAATTGTTTAGGAGACAGAATAATTGATTCTTTTTCACAAAGCGTAATATCATGACCATTGTAATTCTCAACAATACGAGGTTTTACATTCTTCCCTGACATGTCTGGACTCGTGTCCATATGAGATATAAATCCAATGGTTGGTACTTTCTTCTCTGTGTTAGCAGGAAGAGTAGCAAAAAGATACCCATTATCATCTAATGTAATATCTTCTAATCCAATTGCTTCTAACTCTTTCTTCAAGTAGTTAGCAAACTCTAACTGTCCAGAAGTACTAGGGGTTACGCCCGAATTCTCATCCGATTGTGTATCAAATGAGACATATTTCAAAAAACGATTAACTAAATGATTCATATTCTATCTATTGTTTGTCTATAGGATTAAACATTTCACTATTCTGTAAAATTAAGAAACCAAGCTGATTTATCAAACTAATCATTATTATTTATAGCTCTTTGAATTTCTTTTAACCATAAAAAAGCCCCTCAAAATTAATCTGAGAGGCTTACTATTAAAACGCTATATTATTCTTTTGTGTGCTATGATAGTATCATTTCAAGCGCTTTAATTCTTTTTTATCTTGTTTTGTAGCAGGAAATAGACTAATTGCAAATCCACCACTTCGTGCCATATCTATATTTAATTTACTTTTTGAAGTAACTAATCCCTTTTTTATTTGATATGAAGAGGGGTTATCAACAAAATCTGCATCTTTTCCATCAGCATAAACAGTAGCTACATAAGTAGCATCCTTATCTAAAAAATCAAACTTCACTGTAGAAGTACGCCTGTTTTCATCTGTAATACCTCCAACAAACCAGTTTTCAGTTCCTTTAGCTTTTCTTGCAATAGTTAAATAATCTCCAGGCTCAGCTTCTAAATAACAAGTTTCATCCCAATCAACAGCTACATCTTTTATAAACTGAAAAGCATCCATATAACGTTCATAGTTTTCTGGTAAATCGGCAGCCATTTGTAATGGACTATACATCGTAACATATAAAGCTAACTGTTTAGCTAGTGTAGTGTGTACAAAACTATGATCATCACTCTCTAAGAAAGTTAATTGTGTATCAAAAATTCCAGGAGTATAATCCATAGGACCACCCATTTGTCTAGTAAATGGAAGAATAGTTAAATGAAAAGGTTTATTTCCACCAAAAGCCTCATACTCTCCACCACGAGCCGACTCATTTGCTAATAAGTTTGGATAGGTTCTACATAATCCTGTAGGACGAACCGCCTCGTGAGCATTCACCATAATCTTATAATCAGCAGCTTTTGTTACAGCATATAAGTAATGATTATTAGCCCATTGTCCATAATGATGCTCTCCACGAGGAATTATATTTCCCACATAACCACTTTTCACTGCATTATAGCCATGATCCACCATAAATTGATAGGCTGCATCCATGTGACGTTCGTAATTACGTAAAGAAGCAGAGGTTTCGTGATGCATCATTAAACGAACATTTTTAGAGTGAGCATAATCATTTAACATCTTCACATCGAAATCTGGATAAGGAGTTGTAAAGTCAAAAACATAGTCTTTTGAGTTGGCAAACCAATCTTCCCAACCTTCATTCCAACCTTCAACTAATACTTGATCAAATCCATGCTCAGATGCAAAATCAATATATCGTTTTACTTTATCATTGTTTGCAGCATGTCTTCCATTAGGAGTAGTTTGTGTGTAATCTGTTTCTCCTAATTTTACAGATAATAAATCATCAGTATAAGCCCATGAGCTTTTCCCTGTTATCATCTCCCACCAAACACCAATATACTTTACTGGTTTTATCCAAGAAGTATCTTCATACTTACAAGGTTCATTTAAATTCAATGTCATTCTAGAGGCTAAAATATCACGGGCATCATCACTAGCTATAACTGTACGCCAAGGTGACACACAAGGAGCTTGTAAATATCCTTTATCTCCAACAGCATCTGGAGTTAACCAAGATTGAAAAACAAAATTCTCATCATCTAAATTAAGATGCATACACGAATAGTTCACTAAAGCAGCCTCATGAATATTTATATAAATTCCATCTTCTGTTTTCATTTGCAATGAAGTCTGTACTCCAGTCTTAGAAAATGGATATTGTGAAGTGTTTCCAGTTACCGCCACATCCATTAAGCCTCTAATTTCAGATAGTTTAGACTCCATATAATCATATTCTTGCGTATCGTAATCACCTGGAATCCAAAAAGCAGTGTGATCTCCTGTCATAGCAAATTCACTACGCTCTTCTGAAATAACAAAATAATTTAAGTTTTTACTTTGTGGAAATTCATAACGAAATCCTAACCCCTCATCAAACAATCTAAAACGGATATTCAAAGATCTATCGTTAGCGGGTTGATTAAGCGTTACTAATAATTCATTATAGTGATTACGTATTGAACTCTCTTCACCCCATACAGGATTCCATACTTCATCAAAAGTGGATGTTTCTGTATTCGATAAAACAAAACCATCAACTAAACCTGGATCATTTTTCAGAAACAGTCCTAACCGTGAAGGTTTTATAATAGATTTACCCTTAAACAACAACTCATACACTGGTTCACCTTTATCATTTAATTCAAAATTAAATGTAAAATGACCATTAGGAGATTGGATATTCTTTGCTACCATAGTGAAAGGTGTTATTAATAACACAAACAAGAGAATCGTTTGCATTTTTAAGATGCTTAGTTTCTTCATATTATTTATACTTTTAAAATTAATAGTCAACTGCAGACAAAGTTATAGGATTACTTTACTGACACTTTACATTTTATATATTATCTCTAATCGCACCAAAGCAAACGTTTGCATCTATTATATAAGCAGAATAGTTTAAGAAAGGAAGCTTTGCTTTTTAACCTTTATGAATAATTAACTCTAATTCTCTCCTAATAATCAAACAAATAGACCAAATATCTTGTTGTATAGTATAGAATGTGGGTATATACAACACTCATACTCAAAAGATTATTAGCTTTATAAGCTATATTTAATAACAAAACAAACTCTTAAAATTATGAGAATAGAAAAGATTCAAGGACGCGAAATTCTAGATTCAAGAGGTAATCCAACAATTGAAGTGGATGTTACACTAGAATGTGGTATAATGGGTAGAGCTGCTGTACCATCAGGAGCCTCAACAGGTCAAAATGAAGCGTTAGAACTAAGAGATAACGATAAAAAAAGATACGGCGGAAAAGGTGTACTTAAAGCGGTAGAAAACATCAATAAAATTATTGCTCCTCATTTAATTGGACTTCCGGTACTAAACCAGATGAATATCGATCGCATGATGATTGAGTTAGATGGAACAAATAATAAATCAAAATTAGGTGCAAATGCTATGCTTGGTGTTTCTTTAGCTGCTGCTAAAGCCGCTGCTAATTATTTAGATCTTCCTCTTTATCAATATATAGGAGGAACAAACACCTATACGATGCCAGTTCCTATGATGAATATTATAAATGGAGGGTCTCACAGTGATGCCCCTATTGCTTTTCAAGAATTTATGATTCGTCCAGTAGGTGCTAAATCTTTTAAAGAAGGCCTTCGTATGGGAACAGAGGTTTTCCATGCTTTGAAAAAAGTTCTTCACGACAGAGGTTTAAGCACTGCAGTTGGTGATGAGGGTGGATTTGCTCCTGCATTAAACAATACTGAAGATGCATTAGATGCTATACTTGAAGCAGTTAAAGCAGCTGGATATGAGCCTAAAAAAGACATTACAATTGCATTAGATTGTGCTGCTTCTGAATTCTACGAAGAGGGTGTATATGATTACACTATTTTTGAAGGAAAAGAAGGAAAGAAAAGAACAGCAGAGGAACAAATAGACTATCTAGAAGAGTTGATTGATAAATACCCTATCGATTCAATCGAAGATGGTATGCATGAAGCTGACTGGGAAGGATGGCAAAAACTAACTCAACGCATTGGTGATCGTTGCCAACTAGTAGGTGATGATTTATTTGTTACGAATGTAGAATTTTTATCTAAAGGAATAGCCAAAGGGTGTGCAAACTCAATTTTAATTAAAGTGAATCAGATTGGTACACTAACTGAAACATTAGATGCTATTGAAATGGCTCATCGACATGGTTATACCTCGGTTACATCTCACAGATCTGGTGAAACAGAAGATGCAACTATTGCAGACATTGCAGTTGCTACCAATAGTGGACAAATAAAAACAGGCTCATTAAGTAGATCGGATCGTATGGCTAAATACAATCAACTTCTCCGCATTGAGGAAGAGTTGGGGTTAAACGCTATTTATGGTTACAAGAAAATAAGAAAAGAAGCATAAGCTTCTCTTTACCTTTTGGAGTTGAGCTTCTTCTGTATTTTCTTACACACTTGAATATAGAATGCGGTTCAACTCCTATTTATTAAAAATAAAAGCTAATGAGCCATCAAGATAAAATGAAAATTGAGATATGGAGTGACATAGCTTGCCCCTTCTGTTTTATCGGGAAACATCAATTAGAAAAAGTTCTAACAAAGTTTCCACATGCTGAATTTATAGAGACTAGTTGGAAAACATTCATACTAGACCCAACAATATCAGCCGATTCACAACAATCTTTATATAGTTATCTAGCTACAGTTAAAGGAATTGAAATAGAACAAGTTAAAAAACTCACTCAACACATAAACCAGCGAGCTAATGATGTGGGATTAAAATTCGACTTTGATCATTCAATAGTAGCTAACACACTAAATGCTCACCGTTTGAGTCATCTTGCTAAAACCAAAGGTGCGGAACTACAAAACAAAGCTGAGGAATTACTATTTACTGCTTACTTTATAGAGAGTAAGGATATTAATAATTTAGATGTACTTGTAGAAATAGGTACAAAACTAGGATTCGACCAATTAGAAGTTGAAAATGTAATCCAAAAGAAGAAATTCACAAAAGATATTGAAGCAGATGGTCAAGAAGCTATTGCATTGGGCATAAATGTTGTTCCCTATTTTTTATTTAACAAACAACTAGCTATTTCGGGTGTGCAAACAGAAGAAAAAATATTAGAAACCTTGGAAACAGCGTATCAACAGTGGAAAAATAAAATAACCACAAAAGATACAACTACGATAAAAGGGAGCAGTTGCTCTCTAGATGGACATTGCGAATAATATCCTACTATTTATTTTGCTTAAAAACCTTTCAATCCTCTGTTAGAGATCTATATTTCTCTAACAGAGGATTTTTTGTTATTTTCCACCTCTATGCTACAAATTGTACTATCTTTGTGCCGTATTGAAAATATTTGAATCTAATAATATCACTTTATTGATTCATTAACGTCTTAAAAGACTCTATTTATTGATCAATTCTTAAATCAAGCACATGATTATTTTTTTTAGGACCACAAACCAAAATGTAATTGCTGTTCAAAGCAATCACGAATTCTCAACAGAAGAGATTGAACGCCTTAATTGGCTTTTTGATGGAGCAACACTTGAAACCGAAGACAAACTAAAAGGTTTCTTTGTTGGACCACGTAGTGAAATGATTTCTCCTTGGAGTACTAACGCTGTAGAAATTACTCAAAACATGGGTTTAATAGGTATCGAACGTATGGAGGAATACTTCCCCGTTAAAGATGCTAAAGCTGAATACGACCCTATGCTACAGGAAATGTATGAAGGGTTAAATCAATCTATTTTTACCATTCATAGAGAACCTGAACCTATTTTTCATGTAGAAGACTTAGACAAGTACAATCAAGAAGAAGGTTTGGCTCTTTCAGAAGAAGAGATAGACTATTTAAGAGAATTAGAAAAAGAACTGGGGCGTAAATTAACAGACTCTGAAGTATTTGGCTTTGCTCAAATTAACTCTGAACATTGTCGCCATAAAATATTTGGAGGTACTTTCATTATTGATGGAAAAGAGAAAGAATCTTCTTTATTTGATATGATAAAAAAAACTACACGTACCCATCCTAATAAAGTAATCTCGGCTTATAAAGATAATGTGTCCTTTTCTCAAGGACCTACGGTTGAATTATTTGCACCTAAAGATCATGCGAAACCTGATTACTTCAAAACACAACCTATTGAAAGTGTAATTTCGCTGAAAGCAGAAACTCATAACTTCCCTACTACGGTTGAGCCATTTAATGGAGCTTCAACAGGTACTGGTGGTGAAATTAGAGATCGCATGGCAGGTGGTAAAGGAGCTTGGCCTTTAGTGGGAACTGCTGTGTATATGACCTCATACCCACGTGTAGATAAAGATCGTTCATGGGAAGACAAAATACCTCCTCGCAAATGGTTATATCAAACTCCTGAAGAAATCTTATTAAAAGCATCTAATGGAGCATCTGACTTTGGAAACAAATTTGGACAACCTCTTATCTGTGGATCGGTTCTTACCTTTGAACACAAAGAAGATGAGGTGTTATATGGTTATGATAAAGTAATTATGCTAGCTGGAGGTGTAGGTTATGGAAGAAAGAGAGATAGCCTTAAAGGAGCTCCTCAAAAAGGAAATAAAATTGTAGTATTAGGTGGAGATAACTATCGCATCGGTCTAGGTGGAGGTTCTGTTTCATCAGTCGATACCGGTAAGTATAGTGCTGGTATTGAGTTAAATGCTGTTCAACGTGCAAATGCGGAGATGCAAAAAGGAGCTAATAACGTAATTCGTGCTCTTTGTGAAGAAGATAATAATCCTATTATCTCAATTCATGACCATGGATCTGCTGGACACGTAAACTGTTTATCTGAATTAGTTGAAGAGTCTGGTGGTTTAATCGATATGTCTAAACTGCCTATCGGAGACAAAACCCTGTCTGCAAAAGAAATTATAGCTAACGAATCGCAAGAACGTATGGGCTTATTGCTTCCAACAGAAGCTATTCCTCACGTTCAAAAAATAGCAGATCGTGAACGTGCCCCCATGTATGTTGTAGGTGAAACAACAGGTGATGGACGATTTGCTTTTGAACAAGCTGATGGCGTACGCCCATTTGACTTAGCTGTCGATCAAATGTTTGGCTCATCTCCTAAAACTTATATGGAAGATGTTACTGTAGAGCGCAAATATGACATGCCTACTTATACTCCATCCGAAGTTCACGAATACATTACTGATGTACTTCGTTTAGAGTCTGTTGCTTGCAAAGATTGGTTGACTAATAAAGTTGACCGTTCAGTAACAGGTAAAATTGCTCGTCAACAAACTCAAGGAAAGATTCAATTACCTCTTAGCGACTGTGGTGTTGTAGCTCTTGACTACAGAGGAGAAAAAGGAATTGCAACAGCTATTGGTCATGCACCACAGGTTGCATTAGCTGATTCAAAAGCTGGATCAATTCTAGCTGTAAGCGAAGCGCTAACTAATATTGTCTGGGCATCATTAGCTGATGGATTAGATAGTGTATCTCTATCAGCTAACTGGATGTGGCCTTGTAGATCTCAAGAAGGTGAAGATGCACGTCTATATGAGGCAGTAAAAGCACTTAGTGATTTCTGTATAGAGTTAGGTATTAATGTACCAACAGGAAAAGACTCCTTATCTATGACTCAAAAATACACAGATAATGAACGAGTTATTGCTCCTGGAACAGTAATAGTATCGGCTGCAGGAGAAGTTGATGATGTAAAGAAAACAGTTTCTCCTGTTGTGATAAACAAAAAAGATACCACATTACTTCATATAGACTTTAGCTTTGATACGCTTAAACTAGGAGGTTCTGCTTTCGCTCAAACACTTAGCAAAATAGGTAGTGATGTTCCTTGCGTACAAGATACAGAATACTTTAAATTAGCCTTTCAAGCCATTCAAAAACTAATTGGTAAAGGTTTAATTTTAGCAGGACACGATATATCTGCTGGTGGATTAATAACTACACTACTTGAAATGTGTTTTGCTAACTCTGAAGGTGGATTAACTATTAACCTAGATGGATTAAATGAAGAGGATTTAATTAAAGTATTATTTGCAGAAAATCCTGGAGTAGTAATTCAAATAGATAATAAAAACAAAAAAGAAGCGCTTGATATATTAGAAGCGCTTGAAGTACAATATGCTGAGTTAGGACAACCCGCAACTGAAAGACATCTTCTCATTGAACACCAAGAAGCTACTTACCAATTAGGTATTGATCATTTAAGAGACGTTTGGTATTCTACTTCTTATTTAATGGATAGTAAACAGTCTGCAGCAAATTGTGCAAAAGAACGATTCACAAACTATAAGCAGCAACCCATTAATTTTAAGTTTCCAAGCCACTTTAAGGGGACTTTTGAACAATACAATATTTCACCTAATAGAAAATCATCTACTGGATTAAAAGCTGCTATTATTCGTGAAAAAGGGACTAATGGTGAGCGTGAAATGGCATATGCACTTTATCTTGCAGGTTTTGATGTGAAGGATGTAACCATGACCGATCTTATTAGTGGAGAAGAAACACTACAAGATATTCACTTTATTGTTTTCTGTGGTGGCTTTTCTAATTCAGATGTATTAGGATCAGCTAAAGGTTGGGCTGGCGGTTTCTTATATAATGAAAAAGCCAAAAAATCTTTAACTGACTTCTACAAACGTGAAGACACACTTTCCTTAGGTATTTGCAATGGATGCCAATTAATGATGGAATTGAACTTAATCAATCCTGAACACGAAAAAAGAGGAAAGATGTTACATAATGCATCACATAAATTTGAATCTGCCTATTTAGGTGTTGCTATTCCTAAAAACAATACCGTACTACTAAATTCATTAGAAGGTAGTAATCTAGGTATTTGGGTTGCACATGGCGAAGGAAAATTCTCATTACCCTACGCTGAGGATCAATATAATATTGTAGCCAAATACAGCTATAGTAATTATCCTGCAAATCCTAATGGATCAGATTATGATGTAGCTGCTCTTGCAAGCAAAGATGGTCGTCATTTAGCTATGATGCCACACTTAGAAAGAGCTATATTCCCATGGCAAAATGCTTTCTATCCAGAAAATCACTTAAATGATGAAGTTACTCCTTGGATTGAAGCCTTTACAAATGCTAAGTTATGGGTTGAAAAAAACAAAAAGTAATAGGATTAACAACCTATATTTCAAATAATTAAAGAGCTAGTTAAACTTACTACAGTTAAACTAGCTCTTTTTCATTTTGTCCTTTTTATTTTGTTCTATTCTAAAGATTCTATACTTTTGATAGCTATGTAAACTGTGTTTTTTCAAAAATGATAGATAATGTTTAATACAAACTCTTTAATTTTTATCCTTGTTTACACTATCCTAATAGTAGTTATAACATATATAGCAACTCAATACATACTTAAAAGAAGAAAAAATAATAAACCCAAAATTGAAGAGGTAGTTAAGAATGATAACACCACCCCATTTATAGGTACTTCAAATGCTGTTGATGATCCTAAAGAAGAAGAATCAACAAATCAATCGGTTGCTATTCTTGAAACAGATGAAAACCTACTTAAACTATTAAACGATCATTTAAATGATGATTATTTATTATACTCTTTTTCTACGATTAATACATTTCTTGATTACCTAGCAACTGAAATACCCAGTATTATTGTATTAGATGCACCTACCTGCGCTAGTGCTAATGAAATAGTTGATCACATCAAACAGAATATTGAGATTTCACATATTCCCATCATCCGTCTAATATCAAAACAGAGTCAACGAGTTAACTGTAAGAAGTTTGCTGATCTTTATATTGAAAAGCCTTTTAGCGTTTACGAACTTAAAAAAGGAATTGAAGGACTTTTAATGTATTCCAACACCCCTTGTTCTGGAAATAAAAACAAAGAAATAGAGATAAACTCCGACTGTCTTCACTGTTCAAACAACATCGATTGGCGATTTATAAACGAAGTAAAGCAAACCGTAGATGAGAACATGCAGGATAGTGATTTTAACATAGATGTACTCTGCTCCCTCTTAAATATGAGTCGTACTAGCTTTTATAATAAAATAAAAGCACTGACTGGAGAAGCCCCAGCGGATTATGTTCGTTCACTTAAACTTCAAAAAGCTGCTGACTTATTAAGTGAAGATAAGCTCAATATAAACGAAATAGCAGAAGCCACAGGTTATAGTGATGCTAAATACTTTAGAGAGGTTTTCAAAAAACACTATAATATGAATCCTACGAAATATAAAAAAGAGATTAATCTATGAAAATATACTGGGAGTTTTTTACTATCTTTTTTAAAATTGGAATGTTTACCATTGGAGGTGGATATGCCATGATCCCTCTCATAGAGAATGAAATTGTAAATAAACGCCAATGGATAAGTAAAGAAGATTTTATTGATTTATTAGCTATTTCTCAATCTGCTCCTGGTGTGTTGGCTGTAAACATTTCCATTTTTATCGGATTTAAACTAAAAAAATTACCAGGAGCTATTGTAACTACACTGGGTAGTGTACTCCCCTCTTTCTTAATTATACTAGCCATAGCCATTTTCTTTCAAAATTTCAAAGAATATACAATAGTAGAAAAAGCATTTAAGGGTATTCGTCCCGGTGTGGTAGCTCTAATTGCTGCTCCTACTTTTAATATGACAAAATCGGCCAACATTAATCGTTACAATTGCTGGATTCCTATTGTTTCAGCCTTACTCATATGGTTACTAGGATTTTCACCTGTTTGGGTTATACTTATTGCAGCATTTGGTGGTTTTATATGGGGGAAATATAAAAATAGTAAATCAAAAAATGATAGTAATAACAATTCTCAAACACAAGAATAAACTATGTTATTATACCTACAACTATTCTACACTTTCTTTAAAATAGGACTCTTTGGTTTTGGAGGTGGATACGCTATGCTCTCTTTAATTCAAGGAGAAGTAGTGGTTCAACATAGCTGGTTAACTCCACAAGAGTTTACCGATATTGTTGCTATTAGCCAAATGACACCTGGGCCTATTGGTATTAACGTAGCTACTTATGTAGGTTATACTGCAACACAGAGTGTATGGGGGTCAATTACTGCCACTTTTGCTGTAATACTTCCTTCATTTATCTTAATGTTAACTATTAGTCGATTCTTTTTGAAACATCGTAACCACCCTATTGTAGAAGCTATTTTTAGTGGATTAAGACCTGCTGTAGTAGGTCTTATTGCATCAGCTGCTTTATTGCTAATGAATACCGAAAACTTCAACTCTCCAAATGTGGATTTATACAACTTTATAATAAGTATTATATTGTTTATTGCTGTATTCATTGGGACTTACAAATTCAAGACTAATCCCATCCTACTTATTTTAGCCTGTGCAATCATCGGTATTATTGTCTATTAATATCAAAGACGATTATTAAACCTTATCACTAACTAATTTCAATAAATAAACTAAATAGCCCATAAAAATATGGCCTAGTCATATGCATTGAATGACTAGGCCATGTTATTCCTCTCATTCAAGAGAGGAATTATGCTCTTAAATTCGAATCTTTTTCTATCGTCAAAAAGAGATTTATAGCTTTACTCTAATACGCTTACTTTTAGACTCATTTTGCAAACGATCAAGCGCTGTTACAACATATTGATATCTTGTTTCACCATCGTTATAAGGTAAAAGAAAAGAAGTTTCTGTAGT
>JAAYSY010000175.1 GCA_012518235.1 Bacteroidales bacterium | reverse complement strand
TTTTTTGTGATTAGAATTCGATTGTTAAGCAAGGCAACCTGCCCTACACTGTCGTGTAGGCCATATTGACTTATCTTTTCAGTCAACTATTTTACGGTGCAATATTTTTAGTGGACAGTAGTGATAACCTAATTAAAAATCAAAGAGTAATGTATATCTTTATAAACTAATAGATTAATCAATAATATATGAATATAAAGAAGATGAAAATTAGAAAGAAAATTGGATTTTTTCTATGTGTTTTTTGCATAGGCTTATTAGGAGTTGTTTCTTGTAACTCTTCGGTGAGTGAAGTAGAAAATCAAAACTACACGCAGTATGTTGATCCTTATATAGGGTCAGGAGGCCATGGTCATGTTTTTGTGGGAGCTAATATTCCTTTTGGAATGGTTCAGTTAGGACCTACAAATATTTCTGCGGGTTGGGATTGGTGTTCGGGATACCATTATTCTGACTCTACCATTTTTGGCTTTTCTCACTTGCATTTAAGTGGTACAGGTATTGGTGATTTATTAGACATCTTGGTTATGCCAACAACAGATAATCCTAAACTCGCTAAAGGTGAGCATGGGGATCAAAATTCTGGTATGTATTCACTATTTAATAGGGAAACAGAAGTTGTTAAACCAGGTTATTATGCGGTGCATCTAGATCGATATGATATTGATGTAGAGCTAACTACTACCTCTAGGGTAGGCTTTCATAAGTACACTTTTCCCGCATCAGAGTCTTCAGCTGTTGTATTTAATTTAGCAGATGCTTTAAACTGGGATGCTCCAGTAGAAGGATCACTTGTTCAAGAAAGTGAGACTGTGATTTCGGGTTATCGTTATTCAACAGGTTGGGCTAATGACCAGAGAGTTTTTTTTACGGCTGAGTTTTCTAAACCGATGAAAGCATTTGAATGTTATGATAAGGATAATTTGATAGATGATACTGCAATTACAGCGAAAGAAGTTTATGGTCGTGCTCTTTTTGACACTAATAGTGATGAAGAATTGTTTGTGAAAGTGGCTTTATCTCCTGTTAGTATTGAAAACGCAAAACTAAATCTTGAAACAGAACTTGCAGGTTGGGATTTTACTCAAACAGTTGAAAAGGCCAATAATGTATGGAATGAAGAACTTCAAAAAGTAAAAATAAAATCAAAAGAGCCTTCTGTCTTACGGAATTTTTATACTGCAATGTATCATTCAATGATAGCTCCTGCTGCATTTGATGATGTAAACAACGATTATAGAGGTGCTGATGGAAAATACTATAATGATGATAGTTTTAAAAACTATACTGTGTTTTCATTATGGGACACTTATAGAGCTGCACATCCTTTAATGACTATTATTCATCCAGAAAAAGTGGATGATATGATTAATACTATGTTACATATTTATAAACATCAAGGACAGCTTCCTGTGTGGCATCTTGAAGGTTGTGAAACAAATTGTATGGTGGGTAATCCAGGTATACCCGTGGTAGCCGATGCTTATCTAAAAGGTTACAGTGGATTTGATAAAGATTTAGCCTATGAAGCGATGAAAAACTCTGCTTTACAAGATGATCGTGGATTGAATCTATATAAAGAGTTTGGTTATATTCCTTATAATAAAGAAAATGAATCGGTAGCTAAAGGATTAGAATATGCTCTAGCTGATGGTTCCTTAGCTAAAGTTGCAAAACTAAGAGGAGAAGAAGAGGATTATAATTATTTCAAAAAACGCAGTCAATCATATACTACGTATTTTGATTCTACTATTCGTTTTATGCGTGGTGTTGATACAGAAGGAAACTTTAGACAAGAAGAGCTAGATCCGTTTCATTCTCGCCATAGAGATGATGATTATACTGAAGGTAATGCTTGGAATTATGTCTGGCTTGTACCACATGATGTTACAGGGTTAGTCGATTTGTTTAAGGGGGAAGAATTGTTTATTGAAAAACTAGACTCTCTGTTCATAGTTGAAGGAGATTTAGGTGAAGAAGCCTCTCCTGATATTTCGGGGCTAATTGGACAATATGTACAAGGTAATGAGCCAACACATCATGTAATCTATTTATATCCTTATGTGGGACAGCAATGGAAAGCGGCAGAAAGAGTAAGAGAAGTTTTAACTACATTATATAGCGATGAGCCTGATGGCCTTTCTGGAAATGAAGATTGTGGACAAATGTCTGCTTGGTACATATTATCTTCTTTAGGATTTTATCAGTTAGAACCAGCTGGAGGAGTTTATGTTTTTGGTAGTCCTATAGTAGATGAGGCTGAAATTAATGTAGGTTCAGGGAAAACTTTTAAAATAGTTGCAAATAATAATAACAAGGATAATATTTATATTCAATCTGTTACTTTAAATGGTAAGCCTTATGATAAGAGTTTTATTGCATTTGATGATATAATGAAAGGTGGAGAACTTGTATTTAATATGGGCAATCAACCCTCAAAGGTGTTTGGTGCTGCTATGGAAAATAGACCTCAGTCACCTTCTAATGTAAATTAAAGCAAAATACTATTTAAGCTTAACTGTTTTATCTATATTTGTAATATCTGTTGGGAGTGTCTTTGAGAAAAGACTGAGATAAAATCCTTAGAACCTGATATGTTATTATGACATCGTAGGAAAACGGTAACTTATAGAAATAGACAAATAAAAATATAAAACTATTCAAAGAGCCGTTTCATTCATTTGAAACGGCTCTTTTTTGTTAGTAATGGATTGAAAATGAATAAAATTAAAAAAGTTGCTTTCGATGAACATGCTGAGAAGTATGATTCTTGGTTTCTAGAAAATAAAAATGTGCTTTATTCTGAAGCTAAATTAGTAGCTCATTGTCTACAAAATGCAGGAAGTATATATTCTGTGGGTTGTGGTAATGGTTTATTTGAAAAAATATTAGAACAAGAATTTGATATTCAAATTAAAGAAGGGTTAGAACCATCGAAAGATATGGCTAGAATAGCTGAGATGAGAGGAATAAAAGTTGATGTGTGTACGGCTGAGGAGGCTAACTATAGGAATAAGTTATATGATACTATTTTATATAATGGTTGTCCTAGCTATATTACAGATCTAGAGTTGGCTTTAAGTAATAGTTATAAGGCTTTAAAAGAGGGAGGGAAAATTGTATTAATAGATATACCAAAAGAAAGTGGGTATGGATTATTGTATAATTTGGCAAAAGCTGCAGGTAGCTGGAATCATAATTTATTGAAGGATGTTTATCCACGAAATCCTTATCCCATTGAATTAGTAAATCAAGCCAATTGGAGAACAACTCATGATAAAGTTGAGGCTTTGAAAAAAATAGGATTCTCTGATTTTTCTTTTTATCAAACTTTAGTACGTCATCCTATATATTCTAATAATGCTATTGAAGAGCCTATAGAAGGATATGATCAAGGAGATTATGTGGCAATTTGTGCCTATAAGAAATAAACATTAATAAAAGTACTGTATTATGAAATGGAGTGATAAGGCATGGTTAGCAATTCAACCAATTTACGAAAAAACGATTCAGCTTCCTTTTGTTCAAGAATTGATGAAGGGGATATTGGCTGGAGATAAGTTTTTGTATTATATTCAACAAGACTCTTTATATTTAGCTAGTTATGGGCGTTTATTAACGGGTATAGCAACCAAACTTAGTAATCCTAAACATATACAGTGTTTTATAACTTTTGCTGACGAGAATATGGGGCAAGAGAAAGAGTTACATGATTCTTATATAAAAGATGTAACCTTAATGAATGATGCAGTTCCTTCTCCTACTTGTTTGTTATATACCTCTCACTTATTAAAGCAATTAGCTGTAGCACCCTTACATGTTATGATAGCAGCAGTTATGCCTTGCTTTGTTATTTATAAAGAAGTAGGTGAGTATATATATAATCATCAAAAAGGAGAGAATAACCCGTATAAATCTTGGATTGAAACCTATGCTGGAGAAGAACATATTGAATCGGCTAGAAAAGCTATTGAAATATGCAATGAAATAGCAGAGAGCTGTACGGAAAGACAACAAATGGAAATGCTTGAGGCTTATGTAACTTCAGCTAGAATTGAACATTTATTTTGGGTTGCAGCATACAATAAAGAAGAATGGCCAGTTTAGTGTTATTGTATATAATACTGTAGGGTGTTCACTTATATATTAGTCTACCTAAATAATATTATTCATATGTCTACTTAGTTACTTATTTAACAAGAAAACTGTCTACCTATATCAGTATAAGGCACAGGCTCAAGTCGAGCAGCCACAGCTAGAAAATATAATCTAGCTACTCCTAGTCTAATCAATTCATGGATAAAACGATTTTGTTTTGAAGAATTAGAATTATCTTCCGATTGTAAATACAGTCAAGAGATGAAAAAGAAACAGGAAACTCC
>JAAYSY010000174.1 GCA_012518235.1 Bacteroidales bacterium | reverse complement strand
GCACCATCTTGTCTATCAATTTTAGAATCAATATTTTTCTTAAGTGAGAGTTTGTCGAGTGTTTTAGATCGCATAAAAGCTCTAAAGGCTAGGGCACCCGCAATTAATGTAATTATGAGTGTAATAAATCCTCCAGCTATGCCTAGGTTTATAAAGGCGTAATATATAGCATAAAGTGAGCACCCTAAAGCACCTAATCCAGCAATGCTTAATCCTGGGATAAGAAAAATCTCTACAAGAAGAAGTAAAATGGCTATTCCAACAAGTATTAGAATGGTTAATATTTCCATAGGCTGTTATTTTATAATTGTTTTTATTCTTTATTCTTTTCGAGTTTTCTTACGTCTTTAGTTATATCATCTAATTCTTGACGCATTTGATTTATCCTTTTTTCTAAATCAAGTATTGCAGGTTTTAGTTGATTCTTATGGCTTTCAGATCCTGTTTGATATTCATTTCTCATCTCACTAAGTCGTTTGTTTTGTTCTACAAATTCCTTTTTGAATTGTTGTTTTTTTTGAAATAGTAGCTTAGCTTGTTGAGATTTAAAGTCTGATAGGTAGTGATAGGTTTGTTCATCATCTAAGACAAACGTGAAGTCAACAACTTCTTTTTCTTTTGGATTAATATGTATTGCTTTTGTTAATCTTTTTTTCCCTTCACTAGCTATGGCCTCATCGGGACAGGTTTTATTTATTTCGGTAAGTTGAGCGAGTTGAATTAGTTCCTCTGGATTCATAGTCTCAAAGTTGTAAGTTTGTTTTATTCGATTAGGAATAAAAACATAAATACAGACTTTGTCTTCCGGTTGAAATCGATCGGAAACAAACCAACCTAAATCATTAAACTCATCAATAACAAACATATAATCATTATAAGGAGAGTTAAAAGGCATACCCACATTTTCTGGTCGTAAGTATCCATCCGTATGAGTATTGTATCTTGTTACAAAAATATCGTATCCACCCATCGAACCTTCCCCTTTTGAAGCGTAGTAGAAAGTTATACCGTCAGCCGACATAAAAGGGTAGTTAGTATCTACAGAATCATTAATAATATCGGGGAGTTTTTTGGAGTCACTCCATTCATCTAATAAACGGTTGCGCGTATAGATGTTGTAAATACCTGACTCGTCTTTATCTGCATAATAAATTTTATTTCCTCGTTCAGATTCATAAACAACCCCCTCATGGGGTGTTACATTATCAAAGTATTCATTGTACATATAAAGCAATCCAGACTCATCGCTGACTCTATAACTTGATAGAAAATCTTTTTTGTCAACAATAAAACTATCAATAACACATACCTTTTCAACCCCTTTCAACATTCGGAAATTTTTTCGAATTTCTGTAAGCATGTTTTCGGCCTCTTCTGTATCTTTTCTTCTCCTTTTTTGTAAACGAATATAATTCTCTATTGTGTCTATTGCTTTTTCATACTCGTAGTTTTGATTATACGCCCAAGCTAAATACAATGTGGCATCAGAGTAGTTTCTTTTAGAAGATTTCTCTAGTGGATTAACAGCTTCTTTGAAATGCTTTAAGGCAAGACAGCTCCGTCCAAAAAAGTAGTTGTATTCTGACTGATTAGGGTAGCGAGTCAGTAAGTTTGCATAAGCATCTTTTGCTTCTGTATAATTACCTGAATCGAAAAATGCTCGCGCCTCACTAGCTGTTTGAGCTTGTATTGCGAAGTTTGATATATAAAAAAGTAATATAAGTAGTATTGTTTTTTTCATAAATAGGCTATTTTTAATAACGGTCTATAAATCAAAAATACAAATTAAAAGTCAATTGATTTCTATAAAACCTTCATTTTTATTATAACAGTATAAGCTGTTAAACTGTTTTAGATAAGAAGTTAAGAAAAGAAAAAGAGGACACCACCGATGAAAGATGATGCCCTCTAGACAGAAAAAGAAATCCTAAGTCAATCTTTTATATTCTGTTTTCTACTTGTTTTATCTTTTTGTCCATCCTTTAGTCCAATCCTCATTTTGTGGTACAGCACCTATATAAGGAGCAGGAGTAAAGAAGTCATCTTCTTTTGATAAGTCTTTACCTCCAGGTATAACACCGATGTATCCATTGGTTAGACTATTTGTTATGTTTTGGTTTATTGCATTGCCTTCTGCAGTAGATAGATTTAAATCTTCACCTGTTTCGTAAAAGAAAGAAGTGCTTAAATGTGAGTACTCTATCAATGAATTCTTTTCTATAAAACTTTGGTGAGTTTCGTCTGTAGCAATTGTAATTGATTTATCTTTTCCTGTAACTAGTGTATTATACAGTTTTATTTGAGTTCCTGCTCTTAATCTAATACCTCTTTGTTGTTTGTTTTTATCGTTGTTACCTACTAAGGTAATATTAGCTAGTGTAGGACAAGAAACAGGAGTGTTTGTGAAATTATCCTCTCTATTATCTGCTTCAATTAAACAGTCCCCATTGGCCGTACCGTTGCTATCAGGAGCTGATTGGTCTTGATAGGCTACCCAAAATTGACCTTTACCTACCCAGCCATCGGTCCAGTCAAACGAGTCGTCCTCACTGGCTGTTGAAACTAAATATTTAGCATTTACTGTTCCACCAAACCATTCGAATCCATCGTCTGCACCATAATAGGTTTGAAGATAAGATAAAGAAGTACCATTGCCCACTCCATAAAGAGTTAGTCCATTAGACTCTTTAGTCGGACTAAAAGCAAAACCAGTATATTCTAAACGAACATATTTCATAGTTCCTGAATTATCAGTAGGATCGTTACCTCCAAAGGTTGCATCACCAATTTCGGATTTTCCTTGTCCTCCTTGTAAGTTAACAGGAGCTTTTCCACAAATATGGACGCCACCCCAAGCTCCTGGTTTTTTATTATTAGCAGTCATAACGATAGGATTTTCTGCAGTTCCAATGGCATTTATTTTCCCTCCTTGTTTTACTAAGATATAATCGGGAGCTCCATCAATACTTTGAGTTGCTACTATGGTTACACCTTCTTCAATGTTTAATACACCACCTTCTTCTACTTCATAACCTCCAATCAACTCATAGGTTTCTCCAGCTTCAAGAGTAAGCTCTTGGGATAGTTTTCCTTGTAATTCATTCTTTTTTTCTGGGGTTGGAGGAGTAGGGTCATCTTTACTGTCGCTACTACAACTAGCTAAAATTAAAAGCAAACTGCATAAAGTAATACAAGCAATTTTACCCTGATTAATTAATTTGTTCATGTTCATTTTTTTTGTTTTGTAAATCATAATAAGTGTTTGATTTATAGATTGAAACTAATACCTAAACCAAAAGACAATCCTTTTTTATAGTATTGAACGTCTTTGGTGTGTTCATTCTCTATTTTTTGTGTGTATCTTTCTTTTCTATTGAGTAAGTTTTTCGCATAAACTTTAATATTTATTCGTTGGCTAAATGACAATGATCCGACCCAGTCTAATGAGTGGTATGCTTCTTCTATTACATTTTTAACTCCTCCAATACCTACACTATATATCCGAGGACCTTGAAGATTATATATTAGAGAGAAAGAGCCTTGGTGTTCTTTTGAGAAGTAGGGGTTGTAACTAAAATCTAAATT
>JAAYSY010000173.1 GCA_012518235.1 Bacteroidales bacterium | reverse complement strand
GGGTTATTTTTATAAGTATGAATAACTTTTATATAAAAAGTTAATTTATTTACAATAAGAATCCAAGTAAAATACCTGCTGCAACAGCAGAACCAATGACACCTGCTACATTTGGGCCCATAGCATGCATAAGTAAGTAGTTTGTTGGGTCATATTCTCGTCCTACCATTTGTGATATTCTTGCAGAGTTAGGTACAGCTGAAACACCTGCATTACCAATTAAAGGATTAATTTTATTGTTTTTATTCAGGAATAAGTTAAATATTTTGACGAATAAAACGCCCGATGCAGTAGCTATAATAAATGAGAATGCACCTAATGTAAAAATAAATACTGAGTTCCATGTTAAAAACTGAGAGGCTTGTGTTGAAGCACCTACGGTAACTCCTAAAAGAATTGTAATTGTGTCTATTAATGGACCACTAGCTGTAGTAGCTAATCTACGAGTTACACCACTCTCTTTTAATAAGTTACCAAAAAATAACATACCTAAAAGAGGTAATCCTGATGGTACAAATAAAGTAGTTAAGATTAACCCTATAATTGGGAAAATCACCTTTTCCGTATGTGAAACTACACGTGGTGGTTTCATGCGTATTACTCGCTCCTTTTTAGTTGTTAATAACCTCATAATTGGAGGTTGAAGAACAGGAATCAAAGCCATATAAGAGTATGCAGATACTGCAATAGCTCCTAATAAGTTAGGAGCAAGTTTAGATGATAAGAAAATAGCAGTAGGCCCATCAGCACCTCCAATAATGCCAATAGCGGCAGCCTGATTAGGTTCAAAACCAATTAAAAGAGCAATCATATAAGCTCCAAATATTCCAAATTGTGCAGCAGCACCCACTAACATTAGCTTTGGATTAGAGATTAATGCCGAAAAATCGGTCATAGCACCTATTCCCAAAAATATAAGTGGTGGATACCAACCAGAGGTTACTCCTTGGTAGAGAGTATTTAGTACAGATCCTTCTTCATAGATACCTATCTCAAGTCCAGCATCTAAATTGAACGGCATATTTCCAATAAGCATACCAAAGCCAATTGGAATTAATAACATCGGTTCAAATTCTTTTTTTATGGCTAGATAGATGAAAAAGCAACCAATAATTAACATAGCTAGGTTACCCCAAGAGGCGTTAGCAAAACCTGTGTTAACCCAGAAGTCAGAAAGATTGCTACCTAAAAAAGATAAGAATTCTCCCATATTATTCTATAATTACAAGGTCTGTACCTTCTAGTACAGTTTCTCCTTTTTGTGTGCTTATTTCAGTAATTGTACCATCTTCATGTGCACAAATATTGTTTTCCATTTTCATAGCTTCTAAAATAATCACAGTATCACCTCGTTTTACAGTGTCTCCAACTTTGACTTTTATATCGAGAATAGTACCAGGTAAAGGTGCTTTTACACCATTTCTTTTCTTAGTTGTTGGTTGGGGTTTAGAAACTATTGGTTTTCCAGTTTCTGTTTTTGGAGCAGGCTCAGCTCGATGAACAGGAGGAATTGTTGTTTTTTGTTTTCTCTCCATTTCAACTTCGTAAGGTGTTCCATTAACCTCAACAGAAGCCATATTGTCTTCTACGTCGTTAATAATAACTTTGTATAAATTGCCGTTAATTTTGTATTTATATTCTTTCATTTTGATTAGCTGTTAGGTTGCGATTATAATTGACGCATATTATAAATTTTTGAACTCCAAGGTGAATATCTTCTTTTTACCTCATTCATAGTTAATACCATATCTTCATAATCATGAGGTCCACCTAAATGCTCATGAAGAGCCATAACTACTGCAGCAATTTCTTCACCAGTAGTTGTTGTGAGTTCTTTACTTTCTGTTTCTTTATTCTTGCTCATTTTTATTGCATTTTTTTTACTAATATTCATTGCAATACGCCCTGTTGTTTTAAACGCTAAATAAAGAAGTAGTAGGCTGAAAAAGACGACAAGCATAGCTGTAGCTGACATGCCAAATCCATGTTTGTCTTGCTCTTTAAATTTTTCTACTTTTTCATTTTTATCTAATGTAATATTGTTTGTACTAGGGGTAACAAAACTATTTGTTTTAGCCCCCTTCAGTATCCATCTTCCTTTACCATCTTTTTCTAAAGCATAAGAGTGGTCAGCAGGTAAAATAGGTACTATTACTTCATCTATTAATGTTTTACCATTAGCGTCGTATAATGCAATGTAATTTTCCTTTTCTGCGTCTAGCTTAAAACTTAGATGGAAAGTTCCTCGAGAAGGAATTCCATCGGCCCAGAAAAGAACATGTTGACGTGGTGGTATTGAAGTCAGCACATCTCCTTTAGGGATAGGGTATTTAGTAGGATTGTTTTTATCATTAGTTAAAAAACAACCTCCAATATCTACCGTACCGAAAGAGGTGTTGAATATTTCAATCCAAGCATTTTTCTTGCCATAATCATCTTCGTAGTTATCCTCATTTAATGTCAAAACTTCATTAATGCGCAAGC
>JAAYSY010000172.1 GCA_012518235.1 Bacteroidales bacterium | reverse complement strand
TTTTTTTAATTTATAGACCTATGACAAAGTTTGAGAGTAGTGTAAAAAATATTAGTAGTTCACAGGAGTCAGTATATAATTTATTATCGGACTTGACGAACATTGAGTCTTTCAGAGATCGTATTCCTGAAAATTTAGTTAAGGATTTGAGTTTTGATAGTGATTCATTGACCTTATCTGTGGCACCAGTAGGAAAAATATCGTTTAATATTATTGAAAGAGAGCCACATAAGTGTATTAAGTTTCAAGCTGAGAACTCTCCGGTTCCCTTTACTCTGTGGATTCAAATTGTAGCTATAGATGAGAATCGTTGCAAAGCAAAAGCTACTGCTGGATTAGACGTTAATCCTTTTATGAAAAGTATGGTAAAAAAACCAGTGCAAGACGGCTTGGAGAAGATTATTGAAGTGATAGCTCATTTACCTTATTAAATAGAGTAATTATGGCAAGAAAACTTTGGGAAAAGAATGTACAAGTAGATAAAAAGATTGAGGATTTTACTGTTGGTAAAGATCGTGAACTAGATCTTTACCTTGCTAAGTTTGATGTCTTAGGCTCTATGGCGCATATTACTATGTTAGAGGAAATTGGACTTTTAGAGCAGTCTGAACTGCGGATTTTATTAGATGAGCTAAAGGAAATTTATAACTTAATTGAGCAAGGAGGCTTTGTAATTGAGGATGGAGTAGAAGATGTTCATTCACAAGTAGAGTTGATGCTAACTCACAAGCTGGGTGATGTAGGTAAAAAAATACATAGTGGTCGCTCTAGAAATGATCAAGTTTTAGTTGATTTAAAACTTTATACTCGTTCAGAGTTAAAAGAAGTTGTTGAATCAGTTGAGGGGTTATTCTACGAGTTGATAACACAGAGTGAGAGACATAAAAAAGTATTAATGCCTGGGTATACTCATTTGCAAATAGCCATGCCATCTTCTTTTGGTTTATGGTTTGGGGCTTATGCTGAGAGTTTAGTTGATGATTTGCTTTTTGTTCAGGCTGCCTATAGAATGTGTAATCGTAATCCTTTAGGTTCAGCTGCTGGTTATGGCTCTTCTTTTCCCTTAAATAGAAGCTTAACTACAAAATTACTAGGATTCGACTCGATGAATTATAATGTAGTTTATGCACAAATGGGACGAGGAAAATTGGAGCGTAATGTTTCTTTTGCATTAGCTTCTATTGCAAGCACCTTGTCTAAGTTAGCTTATGATGCTTGTTTGTTTAATAGTCAAAACTTCAATTTTATAAAACTTCCTGACGATTGCACTACAGGTTCTAGTATTATGCCTCATAAAAAGAACCCTGATGTATTTGAGTTGATTCGGTCTAAGTGTAACAAAATTCAAGGTTTGCCACAGCAAATTATGCTCATGATCAATAATTTGCCTTCAGGTTATTTTAGAGACTTGCAGTTAGTTAAAGAGGTTTTTATTCCTGCATTCGAAGAATTATTAAGTTGTATTCATATTGCCACTTATATAATTAAAGAGATGAGAGTGAATGAAAATATTTTAGAGGACGAAAAGTATCTATCTATATTTAGTGTAGAGGAAGTAAACAGGTTGGTTTCTGAAGGGATACCTTTTCGAGATGCTTATAAACAAGTGGGATTAGCCATAGAAGAGGGTGATTTTAATCCATCACTAGATTTAAACCATACACACGAGGGAAGTATAGGTAATTTATGTAATGATAAAATAACCCTTTTATTTGAGAAAGTAGTGAATGAATTTAATTTCCAACAGGTAGTCGATGCAGAACAAGCTCTTTTGAAAAGCTAGTATGGCTACTGTATAGGCGATTTTGAAAAATAATAAATCTTTTTCGTTGAAATATTTGGTGGTGATATTGAAAGCCCTTATATTTGCATCGTTAATAAAAAAAGCGGAAATAGCTCAGTTGGTAGAGCACAACCTTGCCAAGGTTGGGGTCGCGAGTTCGAGTCTCGTTTTCCGCTCTACTATTTCTTTGAAATGATGCTCGAATGGTGGAATTGGTAGACACGAGGGACTTAAAATCCCTTGGCTATTGCAGCTGTGGGGGTTCAAGTCCCCCTTCGAGTACAGAGTTTTAGAGAAAAGCCCCTGATAGTCTTAGATTGTCAGGGGCTTTTGTTTTTTAGTATATATCGGAAAAGGAGAACTCTTGGATATACTAGGGCTCACCTGCAAAAGTAGGGGGACTAGTATTATTAAGCAAATAGTTTAGGGGTCAGTCCGTAAAGTTGGGGATTTAACAATTAGTCCATTTCTACTTCCCTTATAAAATATTACTTTTGATCCATGAAAAAGAAAGCAATCGATTATAAGGATATATTGTCCATGTTCCTTCCT
>JAAYSY010000171.1 GCA_012518235.1 Bacteroidales bacterium | reverse complement strand
TTGTTTTCATAGTACGATATAAACCAGTTATAAAAGGCTTCAATACCTTTCTTTAGTGAAGTAGAAGGAGCGTAGCCCAATTCATTTTTCAAAGCCGTAGTATCAGCATAAGTTGTGTGCACATCGCCTGCTTGCATAGGCAGGTAGATTTTCTGGGCTGTTTTACCCATCACCTCTTCCAGTGTAGAGATAAAGTCCATAAGCGGAACGGGGTGGGAGTGTCCAATGTTAAATACACGGTGTAGCACTTGAGGTGCTGCACTCGAACTCAAAGAACCCCAAGAAGAGGTGGAAGACTGCTCTTGCATTGACTCCCTTGAGCTACAATCAGGGGTCCGTTTGTTTTTACACTCCTTGTCATTCACCTGCACACTATTTTTCACTACGGTTTTCTCTTGCTCTATTTCTTGGGTTGGCGGCTCGTCGCTTTCGTTTGGTGAGTTCAATGTAGGCGGATTGTCAATCACCCGTAAAATACCCGCTATAATATCATCAATATAGGTAAAATCACGCGATAAATTCCCGTGATTAAACACTTGAATCGGCTCGTCCTCATAAATTGCTTTCATAAAAAGAAAAGGAGCCATGTTGGTCCGTCCCCACGGTCCATAGACGGTAAAAAAACGCAAACCCGTAGAAGGGATTTGGAAGAGCGAACTATAGGCATACGCCATGAGCTCATTGGCTTTTTTAGTCGCTGCATAGAGACTCATGGGCTGATCGGTTTTATCACTCTCTGCATAAGGGGTTTTCTTATTCGCTCCGTACACACTACTCGAACTAGCATAGACTAAATGCTTCACAGGGTATTTTCTACAACACTCCAACAGCTGATTAAATCCCACTAAATTAGCATCAATATAGACTTCAGGATGTTCTATGGAAGCCCGTACGCCAGCCTGTGCCGCTAGATTACACACCACATCGAACGATTCCTTTTGAAAAAGCTGCAACAAGGCTACCTTGTCATTGATATCCATTTGAATGAAGCGATAGTTAGGTAGTTTAGTCGAGGTTAATTCGGTGCCATACGAAAGTAAACCGCTCTCCAATCCTTGGTAAAGAAGTCGTTTGTATTTCAATTTGCCATCACTAAACGCATTTAAATTATCTAGTCCCACCACTTGGTGTCCTAGCTGATGCAAGGCAAAGACTAAGTGAGTCCCAATAAAACCAGCAGCACCTGTTACTAATACTTTCATAATCTCTTTTTTTATCGTTTTTTACGCACTGTCATCTGTTGTATTGTATTATAGTGTATTATATTATATTGTGTTCAATCCCCTTTTTTCTATCGTTCAACTCTTAAGAAGAGGGTCGCCTTGAGCGGACTTCTAAATGAATGTTCCGAATGTAAATCACCCAACCTGCTAACTGTCCTAAGATAAGTACAATATCGGAACGTAGAAAGCCATAGATAATAATTATAGACGATCCTAATAAACTAAGTAACCAAAAACCTAAGGGTAAGAGGGACTGTTTTCGTTTGGCCGAATAGATCACTTGATAGATAAATCGAAGGGTAAATACTGCTTGTCCTAACGAACCAAAGAGTAGGAGCGTTGTGGATATCTCTCGGTTTTCGAAAAGTGTTTTAGTAATCGATTCTCCCGATAGAATGAGTCCAATGCCTGCTGCAATGGGAGTGAGTAGCAGAAGAATACGAAGCATAATCGATTGCTTTTTCCACGACTGATGGGCATTCAGATTCCATAAATAGACATAGTAAGAGATGGATTGTCCTAAAATAATAGCAAAGTCCTTCCGTAACCATCCGTAAACAAAGAAGAGGTAAGACCCCATGATGCTGAACACCCAAAAAAGAAGCGGAGAGACCACTTTCTTTGCCTTTTCCGATAAAATCCATTGAATTAAAGAACGAATCGCAAAAAAGAACTGTCCTAAAAGTCCTACTCCTAGAATAGTAGCCTCCTTCAAATCATCGGGTATAAATTCATTCCAAATGATATCTATAGTCATTATCTCTCTTTCCTAGTTCAGTTTGTTTTTAGCGGACTCGGTAACATTCTCATCCGCTATGCGATTGATAATGACACGTTTTCGCATCCATCGAAAAGCAAAGCAATCCACAAAAGGACTCCATAATCTATTCCATAAATGATATTTTGAAGTCCCCGTTTCACGTGGGAAATGTTGCACAGGAAGTTCCTTTACCTTTCCTTGTAATAACTGAATTAAAGCAGGAAAAAAGCGATGCATCCCTGTAAAGAGAGGCAGTTGTTTAGCTAAGTCCGTATGCATAATTTTTAGCGGACACCCCGTATCCGTTGCTCCATCGTTAGTCATCATTCTACGGAAGGAATTGGCCACTTTCGATTGGAAGTTCTTAAAGAAAGAGTCCTTACGTTGAGCCCGTACCCCCGTAACCAATTCGTACTCCTCCACAAAATCGAGTAACACATTAAAGTCTTCGGGAGCCGTTTGTAAGTCCGCATCGATGTATCCCACATAAGGAGAATCCGTATAGTCAATACCTGCTTTCAAGGCAGCACTGAGTCCTCCATTTTGAGCCAGTTGAATATAGAAAAAATGCGCTCTTTCCTTACAAAGCTGTTTAATCCCCTCTAGACTCCCATCATTCGATCCATCATCCACTAAAAGCACACAGCTTTTCTTTTTGGCCGTGGGTAAGAAGGAGCTTAGTTGTTTACCTAACGGTTCTAGTCCCTCTATTTCATTGTAAATGGGAACGAGAATAGTCAACTCATAATTTGCAGTACGATTCATAATTGTATGGGTTCAATAATGAGAATTGGCGTTGTTTTATCTCTTATTTTATGCCTAGTTTTATTCTTTGTTTTATCTAGTGTCTGTTTGCCTTTCCTCTTTTCTTTTTTCTTGAGGCAAAGTTATTAAAAAATGTTCATCTAATCTCTATCTTTTTCATTCCATATGTTAACTTCAACTATTCAAACCCGTTTTATACGTATAAATGAAGTTTTTTATTTAGCTACAGATTTAACGATTGATTCAAGGATTGATTCAAGGAACGATTGATTCAAGGATTGATTTGAGGATAGCTTTAACGATTGATT
>JAAYSY010000170.1 GCA_012518235.1 Bacteroidales bacterium | reverse complement strand
TACTCATGGGTGTAAAAGAGTATCTCTTTTCAAAAAAGAGTTCTTGCCATTGACGAACCATACCTAAAAAAGAGTTGTTTAATAAAATGATCTTAACTGGAATTCTATTTTCCATAATAACCCCAAATTCTTGTATGCTCATTTGTAAGCCTCCATCACCTAAAAAGAGACAAACTGTTCTATCGGGTGCACCCACTTTAGCACCAATAGCAGCAGGTAAACCAAATCCCATAGTGCCTAGCCCACCAGATGTTACAATGCTTCTTTTTTTACTGAACTTAAAATACCTGGCCGATGCCATTTGATTTTGACCCACATCAGTAACCAATATCGCTTGATGATTTGTTGCTGCAGAAACAGCGTTGACTACTTCACCCATTGATAAATCCCTAGTTGTTGGATTTAACTCTTTATCAATGACAGATTTTTTTTCAATCGCTTCATACTCTTCAAAGCTAGTAATCCATTGTTCTCTATTCGTATTGGTCTTTAGTAGGTCCGTTATAACAGGTAGACTCTCCTTACAGTCACCAAGAACAGCTACGTCAACTTCTACATTTTTATTTATTTCAGCTGGGTCAATATCAAAATGAATCACCTTCGCTTGTTTGGCATATGTTTTCAAATCCCCTGTAACCCGATCGTCAAAACGCATACCAATAGCAATTAATAAATCACATTCATTTGTTTTAACATTGGGTGCTAAATTACCATGCATACCCAACATTCCTTTGTTTAAAGGATGACTAGAAGGCATAGCCGATAATCCCAATAAGGTAGCTCCAAATGGTATCTGAGCTTTTTCAATGAATTGAAGGAGTTCTTGGTGAGCATTGCCTAATTCAACACCTTGTCCAACTAATGCAAAAGGCTGTTTTGATTCATTTATAAGTTGGGCTGCTTTTTTAATAGCTTGAGGATCAAGTTGTGGACTCGGTTCGTAACTTCTAATAAAGTTAACCTGATAAGGTGCATAGTCAAATTGTTCTATTTGTGCATCTTTAGCAAAATCTAAGATCACAGGACCAGGACGTCCGCTACGTGCAATGTAAAAAGCCCTGGCTACAGCCCAAGGAATATCTTCAGCTTTTCGAATTTGATAGCTCCATTTTGTTATAGGCTGAGAAACACTGACAAGATCGATCTCTTGAAATGCATCTGTTCCTAGTGCAGAAGATGCTACTTGTCCTGCTATAACTACCATTGGAGTACTATCTAACATAGCGTCTCCAATACCAGTAAGCGTATTAGTAGCTCCTGGACCACTAGTAACAATACAAACCCCAACCTTTCCAGAAACACGAGCATATCCTTCCGCAGCATGAGCTGCACCTTGTTCATGTCTCATTAGAATATGATGAATATCTTTTTGATTGTATAAGCTGTCATAAACAGGCATAATAGCTCCACCTGGGTATCCAAATACAGTGTCTACTCCTTGATGTACCAAAGACTTTATAAGGGCTTCTGAACCTGTTATTTTTTGTTTTTCCATTGTTCTATCTTATTCATCAAAAATAAAATTACTCTGTAAATACATTAGTCTATGATGCGTACAGCACCTTTGTCTGCTGAGCTTACCCTGCTAGCATACGCCTTTAGACTTTTTGAAATGTGTCGCTCTCTAGTTTTAGGATGTAATGGACGTTGATTTAATTCTTCGTCAGAAACAAGAACGTTTATTTTTCGAGCTGGGATATCTATTTCTATAGTGTCACCTGTTTGTACTTTACCAATGTTCCCTCCTGCTGCAGCTTCGGGTGATACATGACCAATACTTAGCCCAGAGGTTCCACCGCTAAATCTACCATCTGTAATTAGTGCACACTGTTTGCCTAAGTGCTTAGACTTTAAATAGGAAGTAGGATATAACATTTCTTGCATACCAGGCCCCCCTTTAGGCCCCTCGTAGATAATAATAACAACATCCCCTTTTTCTATTTCATTGTTTAATATTGCATCACATGCAGCTTCTTGGGAATCGTAAACTTTAGCTTTTCCTTTGAATTTTAATATCTTTTCATCTACTCCTGCTGTTTTTACAACGCATCCATCTAACGCTATATTTCCCTTTAGAACAGCTAAACCTCCATCCTTACTATAGGCATTTTCAATACTTCGAATACAACCTTGTTTCCGATCGGTATCTAAAGAGTCATAGTAGTTACTTTGAGAACCTAAGACTAAGTTAAACTGGTTACCGGGAGCACTTTTATATTTAGCAATAGCTTCTGGCTCTGCTTTTCCATTAGTTATAGAGTAGTTTGTTATTGCTTCATTAAGTGTAAGCCCATCTATACGGTGAACTGCCCCATTAATGAGTCCCCCTTTATTGAGTTCTTCTAATATACCCATAATGCC
>JAAYSY010000028.1 GCA_012518235.1 Bacteroidales bacterium | reverse complement strand
GAAGGAACATGGACAATATATCCTTATAATCGATTGCTTTCTTTTTCATGGATCAAAAGTAATATTTTATAAGGGAAGTAGAAATGGACTAATTGTTAAATCCCCAACTTTACGGACTGACCCGATATTTCCTAAAGCGTGTTGTCGTATTATGGTTTCCTCCATAACCAATATAATATGTTTTGAGACCATGATAGTTAGTGAGTTTACCAGATCTTTTTTGAGAATGAATAAAAATATCTTCTGGATTTTCAGGATCAACGCCCTTGAAGAAGAAGTTCATATCTCTGACATGGTCATAAATTCCTCCACTATCAATCATGACGATATCAAATACAATTTTAACATCATCCGACAGCTTGTGGTTAAACCAAACGGTACATCCTTTTCTATCATTAATCTCCAATTTGCCGTTTTTAGCCTCCGCAGTTCCCCCTAATGCCTGTTCTATAGTCCAATTCGACAAATCATGCTCAAAAGTATCTGAAAAAAGTAATCGCTTGTCTGCAATTTGTGCACTCCCTGAAAGAATACTGATCACAATCATTACAATGCTTATATAAACCATATACATTTTTTAGAAATTAAGATATTACTGACTTAATTTTTTCAAATCTAAACAAGCCAGTTTTTATTCACTTGCTTTTCTTTTTCCAGGGTTTAAAAACAGATATGACAACAAGTATCATAAGCGCAAGTCCCTGAAGAGAAGCACTGATAAAGGCTTGTGTCATATTCGATATAACCAACGGATCATGCAATGCAATATCCCGTGTGCGGTCGGCAATCTCTAATGCCTCCTCAAGAAGTGGGCTATAATAAAATGTACCTACAAGGATAACAACTACCGATACGACCCATTTTACGAGAATCCAGCGATGTTTGAAAAACCCCCAGTTTGTAAATATCCCATAGATTATCCCTACTATTATTGTGAGTAATGCTCCGGGTATCACTAAAACCCAGTCGATGAAAAGTATAATTTTCAAGGTCATATACAATTCATCACTGGACTCCGGTTTGAGTAAATAAAGAATTGCCATGGCAATAACACCGACTACCCATACCATCACCAACAAAAGATGACAGGATTTTAACACTTTCATTCCTTTTGCATTTAACCTCTTCATAGTTATTTTTTTCCAAGATTCATATATATACTCTCCAACATCGTCTTTAACAATGTAATATCCTCCTTATTATCTCCCCTTAAAGCTTCATTTATCACATTTTCCCCGATTTTGAGCGCCTGCGGGATCATGCCTTTACCTTTATCGGTTATGCAAACCGAATTCTTCAAATTCCTGACCGGACGCCTTTCTACAAGTCCTTTTTTCTCCAAGTTATCTATTGTCCGTTTTATCGCAGCCGCATCTTTTGAAAGAAGGTTAGCTATTTCCAACTGGCTTATGCCGTCTTTATAATAAAGGCATCTAAGAACTATAAACTGAGAATGGGGCAAGTCGATCCCGCTGTTTCCCAACGCTGCATTCAAAGATTTAGATAATGCTACTGAGGCTCGGTGCAACAGGAACCCCAAAGAATAAAATTCGTCCATTTTTTTAATATATTTTTTTCAAAAATGGTAAGAATATTGACTAATCAATATTCTTACCATAATAAAATCCCATAAGTTTTATACTATTTTTTGTTTGCTACGAGCCATATTAAACAAGCACAGGCTATTCGGCACGTTCTTAAAATTATCTTAAGTTTTTAGAAATATGCCTTTACCTGTTGCGGTAAATTTTACTGACTATTTTCCACCCATTTTCATCTTTAACCAATGAGAACATATCGTAATATTTTGCATCACCGAACTGCGATTCGATATGTACTATGGCTATGTCCTCTTGAACATCTAAAGCTGTTATTTCATAACTTGCAGGCTCTGCCTTACCCTTACTTACTATATCGCAAAGGGTCTGAATAGGTACACTTACCAGTTTGCCATCCTCAACCTATGACATGGTCGCATTTTCTGTAAATGCTTTAGCGGTAATACTGCCGTCTGCCTGACGGCCACCTTCCATATAATATTCAATGGCTTGTTCGACACCTTCCTTTTGTACTTTCGTTGCTTTCATTTCTCTATTCATTTTAGATTCATTACTATTGTTCTTATTCACATTATTATTGCTTAATGCTATTAATAAAGAGCATAATGTGACCACTAAAAGGATTTTCTTCATACTGTTTCATTTATTCAAATTGATATTTCAATATTTTTAGCATATATCCCGTAATCAATAGATATATTAAGGCCTTAGAAATTTTGAATCATTCCGCATTTATCCTCTCACGCACTTTCTTCCAAGCGTGGGTATCGAACAGGCAGCTTTCACGCATGGTATAGTACATTTCCCTGAACCGGGAGATCGGTATGACGAAACTTAAAATATTAGCTTCTACATAGGGGCGGACGGAAGGATCGAAAAGACCGATAAACGTTCTTTTTCCATTCCTGTTGTTCTCTACAACTGCATTAGTTACAACAGCCGAGCAACCAGAACCGAACATGGCAGTGACGGCATCGTCAGCGTTATTATCGAAATATGTCCATGTCGCTAATCCAGAGAGTATATCGGGAGTTGCTAAAAACAAGATACCTTCTACCTTTTCAAAGGTTTCAACCGTATCGATGTGGGCGAAATTCAGGTACTTTTGATTAGTAAGAGGAATGTCAAGGCTCTCAATAAAGTCAATCACCATTTCAGGAGTCTTTTTATATTTTTCTTTCACTGAAACAAAGTTGGGTACCCGTTCAAGCACTCCAGAAAAACCGGTATAGAGCTTACCTCCTACGCAACTTATAACTTCTGCGTTCAAACTTATCGGATTTCCCTCCCTGACCGCTTTCAGTCCTTTGAAAAAACAACCATTTATCTTTTCGGTTTCGGCAAGCGGAATGTCGGAGTACCAAAATACTATCGGCAATTCAGCTTTTTCGCCGAAAGCTTCCCTGTAATTATTGATGAATATTTTTACATCCATTATATTGTTTCGTTTTTAATTATTTTCTTCTTTTTCCACGGTTTCTGAACGGAAATAACAACGACTGCCAATAATAAACCTGCTTGAAGAGGTCCCCACATCTGTGTCATACTGAGATTTTTAAGAAATGTCGGGTCTGTCAAAGCTGCATCACGAAGCTGGTCGGCAATCATAACGTTGTCATTGATGTAAGGCCCAAGAACAAACGTTCCAAATAATATCTGCAGGACAATCATTACCCACTTAACTATAATCCAAGGATGTTTGAAAAATCCCCAATTTGTCCATATACTATAAATCAATCCAGTGAGAAATGCCCCAGTTGCGCCATAAATAATGAAATAATCGTCTATTATCTGCAATATTCGTGAACGCATATAGAGTTCATCACCTGATTCGGGATAAGTGATAAAGGCTAATAAACATAAGGTAAGAGCTCCTATTACCCAGCAAAAAGAAAATAAGATGTGGAGCATTTTTAATATTTTCACTCCCTGAGGTTTTAATTTTCCTGTTTGCATATCTATTATTATTGATTAGTCAATCGAATTGGAGAAAAAATTATTTGATATTCTGATAGAATTTTTTCAAGCATACAGGTGTACGTACGGACATGTTTTTGATGAACATGCCAAATAAAAAGCACAATGTATACTGATCATCTTTCATAATACAAAGATAAGAAACAGTATTGATTAGTCAATATAATAAATCTAAAAAGAAAGTAGAATAGTTTTTAGTTGAAACAATTTTACAAGATGCAAGAAATTCGGGCAAATTCAGAGGTAAAACCGGGCTTATTCTGAAAATGCTCATCAAAGCATCAACAAGAGATATTTCGCAGGCAATCGAACCTAAAACATTAGAGGATAACATCCGAGTAGCCAAGCAGGGAGGAACTGTTATGTGGGTCGCTCGCGAAGAATTGGAATTACGCACAGGTAAGAAAGTTATATCTCCTATTAATGCCAAAAAGGTTTTTAGGTATAGATGAAGAAGACAAACTGCAAAATGACAAATAAATATAGTGTTTATTTTGCGTTCTCTAAATATTAATTTATACCTTTTAAAAAGGAATAATAGCCAACTCTAAGCCAAAAGTGGCTTTTGAGAGACAATCCAAAGACAATAACCGTTACTAAATCGTTACTATTTGGGTTGCTTCTTTTGAATAGTTGCTTCTTTTGAATAAACGATTGATAATTATTAATTTAGTATAAGATTCGGGCGTTCCCGATCGGATCACAAAAAAGCAATCCCTTTTTGACTAGTCAAAAAGGGATTGCTTTTTTAAACTCTCTGCTCTAAAAATAAGAGAGTCACGGAGTATCATAATGGTGTGAGTCCAATCATCAAATTGCTTTACATATCGTTCACCCTCACAATCACGGCTGATCTTTGGAGTTTTCGACTTATTAAGTAGTTTTATTATTCGGTTGAAGAGTGGTTGTCCGCTAAAATGTATACTTTTGCTTATGGTTAATTTTATTTTGTTCGTAGCTGCTAATTAACCACAAAGGGCTGATTCCATTTTCAGGAATCAGCCCTAATTTATGTCTTATTAAAACTTTTATCGGACAGCAATAAATCTAAATATAAAAGAAAAGCTTTTAATACATATGCTTATTAGTATCTATTTCATCTTTATCAATTTTATCTTTATTTAAGCTACGCCAAGCATAAAATATATAAGCAAAGACAAATGGCATTAAGAGTGATGCATAGGCCATAACTTTCAGGGTATTCTTACTCGAACTACTGTTTGCTATAGTTAATGAGTATTGAATATCTACATTAGATGGATAATAAGCAGTATTATTGAATCCAGCTAATAAGAACAATCCTAAAACTGCTAAGACTGTTCCGAATCCTGCAAACCAAATCCCTTTATCATAAGTGGATTGAAAGATAGTTCTCAAAATACCATAAAGAACTAATACGACCCCAATAAGAAATACTCCTGCTACTATAGGCATTTCTATAAGATTACTAAAGTATTTATAAGACTGCATAAATATTTCTTGCGTATCTGGATTAACAGCAAAGCCATCTTTTAATAATGTACGAATAACAAAAGCTAAAAAGGACACTAAAAAGATGGCCGTATTAGGTATTAAAGCTTTTCTACAGCGCTTAATTAGGGGTTCGTGGTCTATACTATTGATAAAATATAGAATACCGAGTACTCTAGCTAAGAAAAAAACAGCCAAACCAAGAGCCACATTCCATGGGTCTAATAACGCATCTAATCCATGAGAAGCGTTAGCCCACTGGCTAATAACAGATGAAGATTCAAGCCCACCTAGACCTAAAATATTACCTTTATCAACAATGAAATTAGAACCATTAAAGAATGTTGCAACTGCTCCCCCTAATAGTACGGGTCCTAAAATTCCATTGATAATCAAAAAGATATGATAAGTTTTTTTTCCAACTAAATTTCCAGCTCGATCTTGAAATTCATAACTAACAGCTTGCAGAACAAAGGTGAATAAGATAATCATCCACAACCAATAAGCTCCACCAAAACTGGTACTATAAAATAAAGGGAAAGATGCAAAAAATGAAGCTCCAAAGGTAACTAGAGTAGTAAAGGTAAACTCCCATTTTCTTCCAGTGGAGTTTATCATCATTTTGCGCTCAGCATCATTTTTTCCTATTTCAAATAAGAGAGAATTTCCTCCTTGCACAAATAGTAGGAAAACTAATATACCACCTAATAATGCGATAATTACCCACCAATATTGTTGTAAAAAAATATATGTTTGATCCATAGATATTACTATTTTAATTTATAGATGATAAATTTAGTTATTCCCCTCTTCAAGTTCAGGAAGATCTGGTCCTTTTCTAATCTCTCGTATGGAAATACCAACTGCAGCAATTAACATCATTGTGAATAAGAATGCAAAAATGAAAAATGTTAATTTAACAGAACTAACGTCTAGTTTAGACACCGCAACTGTTACGGGTAGTAAATCTTGAATTGCCCAAGGTTGACGCCCTACTTCTGCTACAATCCAACCAGCTTGACCTGCTATATAGGCTAATGGGATAGTCAATACACCGATCCAATGCATCCATTTCATTTTATGTAGTTTCTCTTTATAACCTAAATAGATTACTACAATAAAGAATAAAACAAAATAAAAACCCAATACAACCATTATTCTAAATGAATAAAAGTTGAGTGGAACACTAGGTACCAACTCATTGACATCTTTAATATAACCGTAACCGAAATATTCTACATTCTCTTGAAAATCTTTATATGCAGCAGCTTTAGTAGCCTCATCACCTGATTTTCCTGCTTCTCTATAATGAGCTAATGCAGTAATCGCCTTTTTACCCCTCTCTATTTTTTCCTCGGCAGGAAGTGCAATAGTACCATCATCTTGTTCATAACCTCCTTCAATGATGTCGGCAATTCCTGGAACAAAACTATCAAAATTACTATTCGCTAAGAACGAAAGCATTTTAGGTATTTCTATTCTAAAAATAAAAGGGTCTTCTCCATCATTATATGTTTGCTTTGCTGGATTAAGTAAACCTACAGCAACTAATCCTGCTCCCTCTTTACCTTCATAAAAACCCTCAGCAGCAGCTAGTTTCATAGGTTGAGACTTTCCAATAATTGTTCCAGCCACATGTCCTGTAAAAACAATTAATCCAGCGGATATGATACCAAAAACAGCAGCTATCTTAATACTCTTCAATGCAAAACGACGTTGTCTATTCTTTAATAAAAACCAACAACTAACTCCAACTACAAAAACAGCTCCTAATACCCATCCTGATAAAACAGAGTGAAAAAACTTATTCACTGCATCGGGTGAAAAAGCAACAGCCATAAAATCCACCATTTCATTTCTTACCGTGTCAGGATTAAATTGCATTCCCACTGGATGTTGCATCCATGCATTTGCTACTAAAATCCACCAAGCAGATAAAGTAGCACCTAAAGAAACTAACCAAGTAGAGGCTAAATGGAATTTCTTACTGACTTTATCCCAACCAAAGAACATCACGGCAATAAATGTAGCCTCCATAAAGAATGCTAAAATACCTTCTATGGCTAAAGGAGCTCCAAAAATATCCCCTACAAACCAAGAATAGTTACTCCAGTTTGTTCCAAACTCAAATTCTAAAATAAGTCCAGTAGCAACCCCTACTGCAAAATTTATTCCAAATATTTTCATCCAGAACTTTGCTGTTTTTTTCCAAAACTCATCACCTGTTCTGTAATACATAGTCTCCATTACGGCTTGTATAACAGATAAGCCTAGAGTTAGTGGAACAAAAATCCAGTGATACATGGCCGTTAAAGCAAATTGTGCTCTTGACCAGTCAACTAACGAAGTGTCAACGTTTGCAATCATATAGTATTATTTTTTATTAGTGTCGATTAACAAAATATTATCTTTTTCTTTTATACCTCTATCAATAAGTTCTCCTGCCACATGTTCCTCTTTCGTTTCTCCGAGCTTTTCCTCATTTAGATAACGGGGGAAAAAAAAAGGACGTAGTATGCAAAACATTATAAATAACTTTATCAATATTATAAGCCATAATGTTTTTCCTAATGTCATACTTCGAAAACCTTCAACATAAAAATTAAAAACATTTTTAATTATTTTTTTCACTTTCCGGAATGGTCTTAAAAATCGCTCTTTCATGGCAGTTTTATATAAATTAGAACTCCTTATATCAAAACTATAAATTTATCCGTATAAAAACAAAGAAAATCAAAAAAACATTAATTTTTTATACGATTTGTTTCAATTCTTATAAATCCCTTAATAGAAGCGGCTAACAATATAGATGTTTAATTTCATAAAAAAGAAAAACAATTTACTTTTACAGACTAAAAAAACCTCCTATTATACTAATAGATGTATATAAGGAGGTTCTTAAATAACGTAATTATTTTAATCACTCGTGCGTTCTATCTAATTCAGTAGAAGCCTCTTCGTCTATAAAAATCTCTGTAGCCCTTGAAAAATGAGCTACATAAGCTGCTGGCCCATTATTATTAGACTCAAAAATATCAGCAACAACCTTTGCTTTATTACTACCCGTAATTAAAAAATAAACCTGCTTAGCCTGAATCATAGGTTCACCCGTTAAAGCTATTCTACGTTGCTTTGTTTGAGGATGAATAGAAGGAACATACAGTGTTGCCGTTTTTAACAAATCCTCTTGTCCAGGAAAGATAGAAGATGTATGCCCATCATCTCCCGCCCCTAATAAAACTAAATCAAACTGAGGAAAGCCCTCTTTCGATTTTGGCAGGTTTTTATAAATTAGATTTGAATATCTTTTAGCTTCTTCCACTGGATTATCTTCTCCTCTAATTCTATAGATTTGATTTTCAGGTATACTAACATAGTCTAAAAGATGAGATTTCATCATTCCATAGTTACTTTCAGCATCTTGTGGTGGAACACATCGCTCATCTACCAGATAAACACAAAGCTTTTCCCAAGGAGTTTGATCTTTATAATCTCTAACCCATAAATCGAACATTAGCTTAGGAGTGCTTCCTCCACTAAAAGCCACATGAAATTTATCTTCTTTATGATTTGTTATTAACTCAATGATTTTCTCTATCATTCCTATAGCTGTCTCTTCTTGAGAAGCAAAAGTATGTATTTTCATAATTCGCAATATTGGTCTGTATTTGTTAAGTTTTTACAAGGATTTGTCCAAGTGGCATCATGATCATTCATCATAGCCTCACTTTCTAAAGGTCCCCATGTACCTACAGGATAACCATATAAAGGAGCATCCTCATTCTCCTTCCAGTAATCTAATAAGGGGGCAAAAAATCGCCAAGAAGACTCCACTGCATCACTACGAGTAAATAACGTTTGATCTCCTTGTATACAATCCTCTAATAAACGTGCGTAGGCATCGCCTATAGAAACATCACCTAGTTTGTCATATGTAAAATCCATACTTACAGATTTTACATCAAACCCAGTTCCTGGCTTTTTCATTCCAAAACGCAACACAATACCCTCATTAGGTTGAATTCTAATAATTAATTTATTGGCATCAGGACAATCCCCCTCGTTACACTGAAACATTTGATAAGGAGTTTTTTTAAAGTGTACTACGATTTCTGTTACTTTAGTTGGTAAAGCTTTACCCGTTCGTATATAAAAGGGCACCCCACTCCATCGCCAATTTTCAATACCTATTTTCATAGCTATATAAGTCTCTGTTCGCGATGTTGAAGGTACATTTTCTTCTTCTCGATAACCTGGTTTATTACCTTCTCTTATATATTGTCCTCTAACCACATGCTCTTCAAAATCTTCATCCGTCAAGGGTCGTAAAGAATCATAAACTTTAACCACCTCATTACGAAAACCATCAGCATTAAATCGGACAGGAGGTTCCATAGCAGTTAGAGCTACCAACTGGATTAAATGGTTTTGAACCATATCACGCAGAGCACCAACGCCGTCATAAAACCCACCGCGCTTTTCAATGCCTAAACTCTCAACTGCGGTAACTTCAACATAATCTATATAGTTTCTATTCCAAATGGGTTCGAATATACAATTGGCAAAACGAAAAGCCAGAATATTCTGTGCTGTCTCTTTCCCCAAAAAATGATCTATACGATAAATTTGCTCCTCCTCAAAGACAGAGGCATAAATTTCATTTAATTCCTGAGCCGATTGAAGATCATATCCAAATGGTTTTTCCACTATAATACGAGCTCCTGACTGATTTAAATTTACTTCTTTAAGATGTAATGGAATCTTTCCATAGAGAGAAGGAGGTGTAGCTAAATAAAACAACAAATGACTAGGTTGTTTCTCACCCGTAATCTCTTGCAACTTTTCTAAAAGAAGTGGATAGTCATCTGCATTAGCAGAGTCCATAGCGACATAATGTAAGTGATTTACAAACTCATTCATTAAGGTCTTATCCTGCTCCTCATCTGCAACAAACTCTTTTAATTGCTCTGTTTGATAAGCTTGAAATGCTTCATCTGAATATTCACTTCGCCCTACTCCCACTATAGAAAATCCACTATCTAATCTATCATCCTTAAACAACTCATATAGTGCAGGCATCAGTTTACGCTTGGTTAGGTCCCCTGAAGCGCCAAAAATGATCATTGTAAAAGGTTGCTTATTTTTTTTATCTTGTCTTACCATATTTATTAAACGTTATATGTACCCGACTTGGTGTCTCCACCCTCACCTGTCCAATTTTCATGAAAATACTCGCCACGTGGTTTATCTTTTCTCTCAAAAGTATGAGCTCCAAAATAATCACGTTGTGCTTGAATCATATTAGCTGGTAGATTTTTGGATGTTAAAGAGTAGAAATAGTTTAATGCAGAAGAGAATGCGGGTATAGGTAGTTCTTGCATCATAGCATAAGAAACCAAGCTCTTCCACCCTTCTTTAGTTTCATCGATCTGCCCCTTAAAATAAGAAGCTAACAATAAATGTTCAGGACTCTCTTTTTCAAAAGCCTCAGCTATATCATTTAAGAATACACTACGTATAATACATCCAGCTCTCCACATTTTAGCAATAGAAGCTAAATTAAGATTCCAATTATAATCATCTGATGCTTGTTTTAAAACTGCAAAACCCTGTGCATACGAAACTAGCTTAGAGGCATAAAGAGCATCTTCAATATCTCTTAACAAGTCTGTACGGGGGTACTTCTCTAAAGTCTGTTGTCTATTGTATTTCTTTGCAGCCTCAACACGAATATCTTTTTGAGCCGATAAACTACGCTCAAAAACGGCAGAAGCAATCAGTCCTAAAGGCATACCTAAATCCATAGCATTTATAACAGACCACTTTCCTGTCCCTTTTTGACCTGCCGCATCTAAGATTGAATCAATAAGATATGTACCATCGCTCTCCTTGTGACTTAATATATGAGCTGTTATTTCAATTAAATAACTCTTTAGTTTCCCTTTGTTCCAAGTAGAAAAAACAGATGCCATCTCATCATTAGTAGCATTTAATAAGTGTTTCATCAACCAGTAGGCCTCACCTATTAATTGCATATCACCATACTCAATACCATTATGTATCATTTTCACAAAGTGACCCGATCCAGCAGGCCCCACCCACTCACAACAAGGTGTACCATCTTCAGCTTTTGCAGCGATACTTTGTAAAATAGGTTTCACTTCAGACCAAGCCTTTTCTGACCCACCAGGCATAATAGATGCACCATTTAAGGCTCCTTCTTCACCTCCAGAAACACCACTTCCCACAAATAAAAAACCTTTTGACTCTGCTAACTCAACTCGTCTATTTGTATCTTCAAAATTTGAATTTCCACCGTCTATCAGTATATCACCTGGAGATAGGTACGGAAAAAGTTGCTCCATTAACTCATCAATGGGTTTACCAGCACGTACCATCATCATTATTTTTCGAGGAGAAGCCAACGATTTTACAAATGTTTCTATATCTGTATGTCCTTCAAAATTCTTATCTTTACCTCTCCCTTGAATAAACCGTTCTACAACACCTTCTTCAATTCCTGGAACTGTACGGTTATATACTGATACTTTCCATTGATTACGCTCCATATTCAAAGCCAAATTTTCCCCCATCACAGCTAATCCGATGAGTCCTATATCTGATTTACCTTGTTCTTTCATATCTTAATCACCTTTTATATTTTTATTATTTCTATTTTATGATTCCAATCTAGTGTATCTCATTTTACAATCTAATAAGTACAGAAACACCACTTCAACCTAGTAACTAAACGGAAATACTTCACTATTTGTTCGGATAAACTACCTAAAACTATACTAATCAACCTTTTAGTAACAAAAAATCAATTCACTTCAAATTGTGTCTAAATTTAATGATTTAATTTTCATTCCCCACTAAAAATAAAAATACATTTTGATACATTAGACAAACTTGTTATAACTATACGTCAGCAAGAAACAACTTTAAAAGAACAAATAAAAGATTTTAATAACATCACAAAACAATATGAAACTTTTAAGTTTTGTTAAATCATCCTTTTAAAAGAGATACAACACAACAATTATATATAACTTGCACATCTGTTTGAATAAAGCTACAACTCAAACAATCACTACAAAATATAAATAAGCAAAAAACATGAGTAATCAAACAGAAAAGACACGCGTAGAACGTGATTTAATTGGAGAAAAAGAGGTTCCTCAAAGTGCATTATATGGCATTCAAACCTTAAGAGGCATTGAAAACTTCAACATTAGTAATTTCAAATTAAATCAATACCCACATTTTATTCAGGGTTTAGCCTTAACCAAAAAAGGTGCTACCCTAGCAAATCATAAAATTGGATTGATTTCAGACAAACTTAAAGAGGCTATTGTTAGAGCTTGTGATGAAATTCTAGAAGGAAAATTTCACGATCATTTTCCTATTGACATGATTCAAGGGGGCGCAGGAACTACAACTAATATGAATGCCAATGAAGTCATTGCTAATCGTGCTTTAGAAATAATGGGACATCAACGTGGAGAATACAACCATTGCTCTCCTAACGATCATGTTAATTGCTCTCAATCTACAAATGATGCTTATCCTACAGCAGTTCATATTGGTCTTTACCTTACGCATATTGAGTTGCTAAAACCTTATAAAAAACTAATCAACTCCTTGAGGTTGAAAGGTGATGAGTTTAAAGAGGTAATAAAAGTAGGAAGGACTCAATTGCAAGATGCTGTTCCTATGAGTTTAGGACAAACATTTCATGGATTTGCTAGTATATTAGAAGATGAAATTAAAAACATAGACTTTGCTGCCAAGGAATTCTTAACAATCAGTATGGGTGCCACAGCTATAGGTACGGGTATTTGTACAGTTCCCTCTTACGCCAAAGAGTGTGCCAATGCATTAAGTACTATTACTGGATTTAAGTTTCAAACTGCTACTGATCTTATCGGTGCTACTTCTGATACCTCCAGCTTAATTGGTTATTCATCAGCACTAAAAAGAATTGCAGTAAAACTTAATAAAATTTGTAATGACCTACGTTTATTATCCTCTGGACCACGTTGTGGGTTAGGCGAAATAGGTTTACCCGAAATGCAACCAGGCTCGTCTATTATGCCAGGCAAAATAAACCCAGTTATACCAGAAGTTGTAAACCAAATAGCTTACAAAATAATGGGGAATGATACTTGCGTTACCCTTGGTGGAAATGGGTCGCAAATGGAATTAAATGCTATGGAGCCCATTATGGTGCAATGTTGTTTTGAATCTGCTAATTTACTACAAAGAGCCTGTGAAACTTTACGCACTTTATGTATAGAAGGAATTATAGCACACAAAGATAAATGCAAATCGGATGTAATGAATAGTATTGGTATTGTTACAGCATTAAATCCTATAATAGGATATTATAACTCTACAAAAATAGCAAAAGAAGCCTTAGAAACAGGTGCTTCTGTGTACAATTTAATATTAAAGCATAACATCCTATCTAAAAAAGATTTAGATATTGTATTGGCTCCAGAAAACCTTATACAACCCGTAAATTTAGATATTCAAGCAAATAATACAAAATAGACTTTTTTCTTTACATACAATTAATAAAAGTGATAAAAGTCCCCAATGACTCAGTACAGTGAGGGGGACTTTTTAATTTCACTCTTTTATTTTAGATCAATAGGTCGATTCTCGTTACTACTGCGTATAGCAGCATCTAAAATCTCCATTACTACTAAATTATTATCTAACGATGATAAATCATTGGAATTAACTGTTATATCTCCTCTTACAACACTTTTCAGATAAAGAAATGCATCATTATAAGGAGCATCTAATGGCTCTGATTCCACAACACTTTGACTAGTATTGTCCCCAATTCTCAAACTGATATTATCATCTTGATATACATACCCCTTGGTTCCGTAAATATGCATATCTTTTCTTGACATAGGCCAATTCCAAGACCCCATAACTAGAGTCGTTACTTTGGGATATTCTAATATAATAGTAGCCTCATCATCAACAGCTGGATAAACTGAGGGTTTCAATGTCTTTAAATTAGCATATACACTTTGAGGACGCTCGCCACCCATTAACCAAGTACTCAAATTAGCACCATAGCATCCAAAGTCTATTACAGCACCCCCTCCATTTAACTTGGGATTCGTTAACCATTCCGTAAATTCTGGACCACAACCAATCTCAATGGGCCCTTCATGACCAGCATAAATATTCATTCTAACAATATTTCCTATTTTGTTCTCTGCATGAATAAATTCATAGACTGTATGATTCGAAGGATACCAAGTTGTTTCATAATTAGTTAACAAATGGATAGGATTCTCTTTTACTAAATCATTCATTTTATGGGCATGCTCTAAAGATACAGCAAGAGGTTTTTCAACCATAACATGTATCCCTTTCGGTGCACACGCTTCAACCACAGCCAAGTGATCATAAATACTAGTATACACAATAACTGCTTCAGGTTGAGACTCTTTAAGCATTTTCTCCAAATCTGTATAAAAGCGTTCAATAGAGACTTTTCCTTTCAGTTTCTTATTTATAGACCACAAGTCTGTGTTTTTTTCAGCTACGCCTACAATAATAAAATCTCCCCGATCTATTCGAGAAACAACTTCTCCTAAATGCCCATGAGATAAACCAACAATACCCAAACGTAAGGGATTACTTTTTCCTTGCCCATAACTTAAGCTAGGACTAATTATAAATGTAATGACAGATAACAGAAGAAGAATTTGTGTTTTATATTTCATAATAATGTATATAAAGTAACTTAATATATAATATACCCTACTTCAAAGCAAACGAACTATATCTACTAGTAGTTATTTAATAATTTGTTTAGAACAATGAAATAACCATTCATCTAATTATAAAGATATCTATTAAAAACAGATATCTTATATTAACCCACCAAAAAAAGTTCACTAATCTTGTTTTCTGGTTTTTTTATAATCATATTACTTATAATATTATATCTTTGTGTTTCAACTTAGTCGTTTAGATAAATGTACAATAAGAAATAAAAAATATGATTACCAAAATTAGAGAGTTGCTTGAAGAGGTTCAAACACTTAAAGCGAAAAGCGAAGAGGAAATCGAAGCACTTCGTATTAAATATTTAAGTAAAAAGGGAATAATCAATTCGCTAATGGCTGAATTTAGAGAAGTTCCAGCAGAACAAAAAAAAGCGATTGGTATCAAGATTAATGAGCTTAAGCAAAAAGCACAAGAGCAAATAACTCAACTTAAAGAAGAAATGGGGACAAATGATTTTTCTTCTGCCGACCTTGATTTAACAAGAACTGCATACCCCATAAAATTAGGCACTAGGCACCCTATATCTATTGTTACCAATGAAGTAATTGACATCTTCACACGCTTAGGGTTTAACATTGCTGAAGGACCTGAAATGGAAGATGACTGGCATGTGTTTTCTTCTTTAAATTTCGCAGAAGATCATCCTGCACGCGATATGCAAGATACTTTCTTTATTGAATCTAAACCTGATATTGTATTACGCACACACACTTCTTCTGTTCAAACACGCGTAATGGAGACAACAGAACCTCCAATACGTATTATTTGCCCAGGAAGAGTTTATCGTAATGAGGCTATAAGTTATAGAGCACATTGTTTTTTCCATCAAGTGGAAGCTTTGTATGTAGATAAAAATGTCTCCTTTGCAGATTTAAGACAAGTTTTACTTCTTTTTGCACAAGAGATGTTTGGTAAAGATACAAAAATTAGACTTCGCCCTTCTTATTTCCCTTTCACTGAGCCTAGTGCAGAAATGGATATAAGCTGTAATATTTGTGGTGGTAAAGGATGTCCTTTCTGTAAGCATAGTGGCTGGGTGGAAATTTTAGGCTGTGGTATGGTTGATCCTAATGTGTTAGAAGCAAATGGAATAGATAGTACAATTTATAGTGGCTATGCCTTAGGAATGGGTATTGAACGTATTACGAATCTTAAATATCAAGTCAATGACATCCGTATGTTCTCTGAAAATGACATTCGCTTCTTAAAAGAATTTGAAGCTGCTCACTAAAAAACATAAACATTCTTTATATATAGTCCTTATTGTTAGTAAAAAACAATAAGGACTTTTTTTAATCTCTTTCCACCCTTATAAACAAATAAGATACCTAGTGACTTTTGTATAAGACAGATTATGTATAAATAGTATGTCTACTTAGTTAGTTATTTAACAAGAAAACTGTCTACCTATATCAGTATAAGACAATAGCCTAATGATATCTTTCTTTTGACTAGGTCAAGTGAGTCTCATGACTAGGCCATATGCTTCATTTGCCTTAGTCATCTTAAAACCCCATTATTTACTTTACTTTTGAGGAACTACTTTCGCTTTTATGATACTGCTTTTATCCATAAGTAAGTCACTCCCCTTAAATTTCATATCCACAACATACATTACCCGTGGATGGATTTTTTCAGTAGAATGGTGTGCATGAAAAACATATTTGTAATCTCTTTTTTCATCTGTAAAATAAGCTCCATGTCCTACTCCTATTAAACTGTCTTTAGGCTTATGTAAAACAGGGTTATTTTCATATTTTTCCCAAGGTCCCCTTGGTGAATTAGATATTGCAACTCCCACCCCATAATCAGGACTTTGATAATGATTGGCTGAATAAATTAAATAGTATAAATCGTTATGTTTAAGAAGTGAAGGGCCTTCTATAACCTTTGCCATTTTTGTTTCCCAATCTTGAGTAACATCTATACATTTTCGTAAGGTTTCCTCCTTTATAGTGGACCAGTCGTCCTCTAATTCAGCCATCCAAATGACATTTCCATCAGTAAATCGAACAAAATATAAATAAGGAGTTCCATCGTCATCTACAAATAGAGAGGAATCTATACTTTTTTCCTCTCGCATAGGTTGCTTAACCTCTTGTTTAAAAGGACCTAATGGAGATGTAGATGTAGCGACGCAGATATGTTCATTTGCAGAATAATATAAATAAAACAACTTTGTTTTATCATTATAATATACTTCGGGAGCCCAAAACCATTTATCTCCATACGAATCTTCTTTTTTCAATAACATTTCAGAATATTTAGTCCACCACTCTAAATCCTCAGAATAATAAACCTCAAAACCGTCATCCGAACTAGTTCCATAAGCATAATAAACATTATTATAACAAAGAATAAATGGATCAGCAAAGGGTAAAAAACCAGAATTGTTCTCCTGAATTGCTTCCTCATTTAATGTATAAGAAGAAAACAATAGAGCCATCAAAAGTAAAGAAAAGCTATGGATTAGTGTTAAACGTCTCATTTTATGTGTTTTTATTAGTCTAAACAAAGATAGAATTAAGTTGATATATACCAGCCTTTTCTTACATTGTTGTTCCCTAAAATGAATACAAAACAATAAACAGAATATAAACGTTATAAATAGTGGAAATAACAGCACACAACAAAAAAATGAAAATAAAAGAAAGATACGATAAGGTTTTAACGTGGTTTAAGAAGCATGTACCAGTAGCCGAAACAGAACTAAATTATAACAACTCATTTGAACTTTTAGTTGCCGTTATACTATCAGCTCAATGTACCGATGAAAGGGTAAATAAAATAACACCTCAATTATTTCACGATTATCCTACTCCAGAAGCAATGGCTTTAGCCTCTCCTGAAGTTATTTATGAGTACATAAGAAGTATAACCTATCCTAATAATAAATCAAAGCATTTAGTGGGCATGGCTAAAATGCTTATTAAAGATTTTGATAGTAAAGTGCCAGAAACCCTAAAGGAGTTAACCCAACTACCAGGTGTAGGTAGAAAAACAGCCAATGTTATTTTATCTGTTGTTTTCAAAAAACCGGCTATGCCTGTTGACACACATGTTTTTAGAGTATCTAATCGCATTGGTCTTACAAACAACTCTAAAACACCACTAGAAACCGAAAAAACATTGGTTAAACACATACCTAACGATTTAATTCCCATTGCTCATCATTGGCTTATACTCCATGGCAGATATACTTGCACAGCTCGTAACCCAAAATGTGGAGATTGTGGTATTAAACTCTACTGTAAAGAGTTTATGAAACAGACAAAAATCAAAAGGAAATAGTAGAAAAAACAAATAATCATTTTGAATAGCCTATAACAAATGGAGTTCCTATCTTTGTTTTTATTTTTAGAAGCAATAAAAACTATAAAACAAAGACATGTCTAAAAGCGATTTAACTAGTTTACCCAATATAGGAAAAGTACTATCCAAGCAATTAAATGATATTGGTATTAACACTCAAGAGGAACTTATGTTATTAGGTAGTGAAAACACGTTCATTAGACTACAAACTATAGATCAATCCTCTTCTATCAATAAACTTTTTGCTTTAGAAGGTGCTATTCAAGGAGTAAAATGGAATGACTTGACTAGTCGTAAAAAGCAAGATCTTAAGATTTTCTACAAGTTGTGTAAAGCACAACAAAAATGCAATCAATAATTACATGTGCTCATTAAAAATAATTTATACAGACATAAAAATTGACTCCTTTTTTACTATTTTTTAAATAAAAACTCTTCTGCTAAACAGCAATTCTATTCTTTCTAACCAATAACAATCATATTTGAGTAAGCTTTTAGTAATCCATAATCTTAAAGACAGTCACCGAACGTAAAACAACTCAATGTATTGATTAAGATAATCAAATCGACTTAATTTATATCTACAAAACATAGGGATAAAAAGAAATAAACATTAACTTTGCTACGTAAAAAGGTAATATAGATTAACTTAAAATAAAGTATTAGTATGCAAACAATTGACAAATTTAATTTTGACGGTAAAAAAGCATTTGTACGTGTGGACTTTAATGTACCTCTAGATGAGAATTTTAATATTACAGATGACACTAGAATTCGTGCTGCATTACCCACTTTAAAGAAAATAGTAAATGAGAATGGAATTCTTATTATTGGATCACACTTAGGTCGTCCAAAAGGTAAAGAAGACAAGTTCTCAATGAAACATATTCTTAACCACGTTTCTAAATTATTAGGTGTTGATGTTCAGTTTGCAAAAGACTGCATTGGCGATGAAACAGCAAATCAAGTTAAAAACTTAAAACCAGGTGAGGCTTTACTTCTTGAAAATCTACGTTTCTACGCTGAAGAACAAGGAAAACCTCGTTTAGCAGATGATGCTACAGACGAAGACAAGAAAAAAGCAAAAGAAGAGCTTAAAAAAACACAAAAAGAATTCACTAAAACACTAGCATCTTATGCTGATTGTTATGTAAACGATGCATTTGGTACCGCTCACCGTGCCCACGCTTCTACAGCATTAATTGCTGATTTCTTTGATAAAGACCACAAGATGTTTGGTTACTTAATGGAAAAAGAAGTTACTGCAGTTAATAAAGTAATGAATGATATACAACGTCCATTTACGGCCATTATGGGAGGTTCTAAAGTTTCATCTAAAATTGAAATTATTGAAAACCTTTTAGGCAAAGTAGATAACCTAATTATTGGTGGAGGTATGACATACACTTTTGTTAAAGCACAAGGTGGAAAAATAGGAAATTCTATTTGTGAAGATGATAGATTAGATTTAGCACTAGACTTAATTGAGAAAGCTAAAGCTAAAGGAGTTAATCTTGTATTAGCTGTAGATGCTAAAATAGCTGATGATTTTTCGAATGATGCAAACACTGATTATGTTAACGTTTTCGAAATTCCTGAAGGATGGGAGGGTCTTGACATTGGTCCAAAATCAATAGAGAAATTTGCTAAAGTTATTAACGAATCTAAAACTATTCTTTGGAATGGCCCCACTGGAGTTTTTGAATTTGACACCTTTGCAGAAGGCTCTAAGGCTGTAGGTGAAGCAATAGCAGAAGCTACATCAAAAGGTGCTTTCTCACTTGTAGG